>NZ_JBWKPX010000006.1:0-258203 GCF_059418465.1 Caulobacter sp. GW821-FHT09A05 | reverse complement strand
GGCCGCAGCGCCACCAACGTGGTCGGCAACTCCGTCGCCGCCGCCGTGGTCGCCAAGTGGGAGGGCGAACTGGACGATCCGGAGCCGGAGCTCGAGGCCGCCAAGGCCTGAACCCGCCAAGCGCGGCTGATTGACTTCAGGGGAGAGAAGACCAATCTCTCCCCCGAGGGACCTCGGTTAGGAAAACCGCCATGAACGTCAAATCCATGATCCGGGCTGGCCTGCTGACGACGGCGCTCCTGGCCGCCTCGGCGCCGGCCCTGGCCGCCAACGCGCCCGACGACGCCGCCGCCGCGACCAAGCCGGCCCGCACCTGCTTCTACCTGTCGGACTGGGACGGCTGGAGCGCGCCGGACAAGGACACCCTGTACCTGAGGGTGCGCAATCGCGACGTCTATCGCGTGGACCTGTCGCACGGCACCAACCAGCTGACCTCGCCCGGCGTGCACCTGGTCTCGATCGTGCGGGGGGGCGACTCGATCTGCCATCCGCTGGACCTGGACCTGCGGGTGTCCGACGGCTTCGGCTTCGCCATGCCGATCCGGGCCAAGACCATCACCAAGCTATCGGTCGAACAGATCGCGGCCATCCCCAAGAAGGACCGGCCGTAGGGGCGGTCCTCTCGACCCGGCTTTTTCGGTCGGACCTTGGATTTCCCGGCGCCCGCTTCCAGGCGCCCGTCAGCCGGAGAGAGTCACATGAGCTTGCTGGATAGCCTGACGGGCGCCCTCGGGGGCCAGGGCGGCGCCGACCTTTCGGGGCTGGTCGAGACCATCGCCGGCCAGGGCGCGGCGGGCGGCGTCAGCGGCCTGGTCGAGGCGTTTCAGAAGGGCGGCCTGGGCGAGGTCGCCCAGTCATGGGTTTCCAGCGGGGCCAATCAGCCGATCTCGGCCGAACAGGTCCAGGCCGTGCTCGGCTCGGGCGCGATCGGGCAGTTCGCCGAGAAGCTGGGCGTCGATCCGCAGGTCGGCGCGGCCAAGCTGGCCGAGCTGCTGCCGGGTCTGGTCGATCGCCTGACGCCGGGCGGCCAGTTGCCGACCGAAGGCCTGGGCGGCGCGGTCGGCGACCTGCTGGGCGGCTTTCTCAAGACGTAGCCGCCGCCTCCAGCAGCGCCACCACCATCGCATTGACCGGCGTGGCGATCCCATGCCGGGCGCCCAGCCGGACGATCACGCCGTTGCGGGCGTCCAGCTCCATCGGCCGGCCGGCGGCGCGGTCGGCGTGCAAGGAGTTGATCCCGTCGGGCGGCCCCGCGCGATAGCCCTCGACCACCCTTTGCGGCAGGTCGGACGGCAGGTCCGCCCCCTCCGCCCGGCCCACCGCCACGCATTCGCCGACCAGGGCGCGCATGACCTCGGCGATCGGCTCGCGCCGCGCCACGCCCGCCGGCTTCAGCGTCAGGGCGTTGACCGCGCCGGCGCAGTTGAGCGCCAGCTTCCGCCAGGCGGCGGTCCGGAAGTCCGGCGTGGTCGAGACGCCGATCGGCGTGTGGGCGAACAGGCCCGCGAAGGCCTCGCCCGCCGCCCCCTCCGGAACCAGGATCGTGCCGTCGCGCCGCTGGCGCACCCGCCCGGGCGCGCCGCGCTCGGCCGGGATGTCGACCACCGCCGGGGTGATCCGGGCCGGCTCGACATAGGGGGTGAAGCGTTCGACATGCTCGACGCCGTTCTGCAGCACCGCCACGCGGGTGTCCGGCCCCACCAGCCGGGCCAGCCAGTCGCCGGTGGCGGCCGCGTCATAGGTCTTGGTCGTGACGATCGCCCAATCCACGGGCGAGGCCTGGTCGAGCGCGGTCAGCACGCGCGGCGTCGCCGTCAGCGGCCCGCCCGGCGTCTCGACCTCCAGCCGGTCGAACGCGGTGCGCACGCAGACCTCGACCGCCAGGCCGGGATCCTGCCCCAGCCAGGCGGCGACCACGCCGCCCACCGCCCCCGGACCGATCACCGCTATCCGCGTCATCTCGAAACTCCAGACAAAGAAACGCCGCCCCCTTTCGAGGGCGGCGGCATGTTATCCCCGTTTGTCCCTGCTTCTTCTGGCCTGTCTTATTCGGCCGGCAGGGTGTTCTCCGAGCGCTTCTGCAGCATGGTGTCGAAGCTCGACCACACGCCCTCCGCGCCGTGCCATTGGCCCCGGGTGGCCGCCTTGGAATATTCGGTGGCCCGGGCCTCGAAGAAGTTGGCGTGCTCCACGCCCGACAGCAGCGACTGCAGCCAGGGCAGCGGGTTTTCCTTCACGCCGTAGACCTCCGGCAGGGCCAGCTGGCGCAGACGCCAGTCGGCGATGAACCGGATGTATTGCTTGATGTCGTCGGGAGTCATGCCCTGCACGTCGCCCTGCTCGAAGGCCAGGTCGATGAAGGCGTCCTCCATGGTGACCACGGTCTTGCAGCAGTCGACGATGTCGTCGGCCACGGCCTTGGTGACCGCGCCGGTCTCCTTGTTGAACGTGTGGTACAGCTTGATGATGCCTTCGCAGTGCAGGCTCTCGTCGCGGATCGACCACGAGACGATCTGGCCCATGCCCTTCATCTTGTTGAAGCGCGGGAAGTTCATCAGCATCGCGAAGCTGGCGAACAGCTGCAGGCCCTCGGTGAAGCCGCCGAACATGGCCAGGGTGCGGGCGATGTCGGCGTTGGAGTCGACGCCGAACTTCTGCATGAAGTCGTGCTTGTCGCGCATGGCCTGGTATTCCATGAACGCGCCGAACTCGCTTTCCGGCATGCCGATGGTTTCCAGCAGCAGGGCGTAGGCCGCGATATGGATCGTCTCCATATTGGCGAACGACGACAGCATCATCTTCACTTCGGTGGGTTTGAACACCCGGCCGTAGCGTTCCATGTAGTTGTCGGCGACCTCGACGTCGCTCTGGGTGAAGAAGCGGAAGATCTGCGTCAGCAGGTTCCGTTCCTTGTCGTTCAGCTTGACGGCCCAGTCCTTGAGGTCCTCGCCCAGCGGCACTTCCTCGGGCATCCAGTGGACCTGCTGCTGCTTCTTCCAGAAGTCGTGGGCCCACGGGTAGCGGAAGGGCTTGTAGGCGCCGGAGGGGGTCAGCAGGCCGGGCGTGGTGATCAGCTTGGCGGACATCGAGGACGGCTCCAGGGCAGGCGGACGCGAATCGGACGGGCGGTTACAGTCTTTTGGTACCGGGGCTCCACGAGCGCATCTAGTGGCCAGATGGTCGCAGCACACAACATGTTGTGGGTAGATTGGGTAACGAAAGATGAATCAAGCTTACACCATCTATGGCGCGCTTGGCTCGGGGTCCGTGCCCGTCGAAGCCACTTTGACCCTTCTGGGGCAGCCCTACGCCGTCGTCGAGGCGCCCACCTGGGAGGGCGCCGCCCAGCAGGACAAGGTGGCGGGGGTCAATCCGCTCAGGCAGATCCCGGCCCTGGTCACGCCCGACGGCGAGACGATCACCGAAAGCGCCGCCATCCTGCTCTGGCTGGCCGACCGCCATCCCGAGGCGCGGCTGGCCCCGTCGCTCGATTCGCCCCTGCGCGGCCAGTTCCTGCGCTGGATGGTGTTCGTGCCGGCGGCGATCTATTCGCTGTTCTGGGTGCGCGACGATCCCTCGCGCCTGGGCGGGCCGGATCCCGAGATCCAGGCCCGGATCAAGGCCGCCACCGCCGAGCGCATCGCCGACTGCTGGGGGATGATGGAGCGCCAGCTGACGCCCCTTGGCGAGAAGATAGGGGGCCGCTACCTGCTGGGCGACGAACTGACGGTGCTGGACCTGTATGTCGCCGTCGTCAGCCGCTGGGGCCCGCGGCGCCAGCGGTTCTACGAGGCAGCGCCGAGGATGAGCGAGGTGGTCCGCCGCGTGGACGCCGATCCGCGGCTGGCGGCGTTCTGGGCCGAGCGGTTCCCGTTCGTGGAGGGATGGGAGAGTCGCGGGGCGGGGTAGGCGCGCGCCCCCTCAGTCGGCTTCGCCGACAGCTCCCCCAAAAGGGGGAGCATTTATGTCGTACGACGTCGGCCGATCAGATCCTCCCCCTCTGGGGGAGGTGGCCCGAAGGGCCGGAGGGGGTCAGCGGCGGATGACGCCCCCTTGGGAAACCGCCCACGATCCTGCTACCACCCTCCCCATGCTGACCGATCCCCTGTTCTACGCCGTCGCCATCCCCGCCGTGATCCTGCTGGGCCTGGCCAAGGGCGGGTTCGCGGGGATCGGGGTGGTGGCGGTGCCGCTGATGGCGCTGGTGATCTCGCCGGTGCTGGCCGCGGCGATCACCCTGCCGATCCTGCTGGCCCAGGACGTGGTCAGCGTCTGGAGCTTCCGCAGGACCTGGGACAAGGGCCTGCTGGTCCTGATGCTGCCGGCGGCGGCGGTCGGCATCTTCGTCGGCTGGCTGCTGGCGGCCCGGGTGTCGGTGGCGGCGGTCGAGCTGTCGATCGGCGTGATCTCGATCGCCTTCTCGCTGCAGCGGCTGTGGGCCGAGCGGGCGGTCAAGGCGGCCGAGGCCGTCGAGGCCGGGCCGGGCAAGCCCTGGCTGGGGGCCCTGTGCGGCGCGGCGGCCGGCTTCACCAGCCAGGTGGCCCACGCCGGCGGCCCACCGTTCCAGATCTATGTCCTGCCCCGCCGCCTGCCGCGCGACGT
Organism: Caulobacter sp. GW821-FHT09A05; assembly: GCF_059418465.1. Classification (NCBI taxonomy): domain Bacteria; kingdom Pseudomonadati; phylum Pseudomonadota; class Alphaproteobacteria; order Caulobacterales; family Caulobacteraceae; genus Caulobacter; species Caulobacter sp. GW821-FHT09A05. The sequence goes on along the minus strand of NZ_JBWKPX010000006.1, from coordinate 253,601 downwards.
GTTCATCGGCACCAGCGCCATCTTCTTCGCGACGGTCAACTGGATGAAGGTGCCGGCCTATGTCGCCCTGGGCCAGTTCACGCCCCAGGTGCTGGCCACGGCGGCCGTGCTGCTGCCCCTGGCCCTGGCCTCGACCTGGGCCGGCGTCTGGCTGGTGCGCCGCGTGCCCGCCGAGGGCTTCTACAAGGTGATCTACGTCCTGCTGATCGCGGTCGGGGCCAAGCTGGCCTGGGACGGGGCGCACGGGCTGCTGGGCTGAGCCTCCCCTCGCCCCCGCGGCTGTCATCCCGGAAGCGCGGGGCGCTGTCCCGGGTGAGCCGAACCGCCTTCGCCCAGTCCCCTGGGTCCCGGACAGCCTCTGCGAGGCTTCCGGGATGACAACGGATTTTGCGCTCGTCGGGGCGCCCTATCCCAGCCACGATGATCGGCGTTTATATGTCACCGATTGAGCGTAGAGTGGGGGCCATGAGCGAGACGACCAGCATTCTTCCGGCCCCGGATCCGACCCAGGTTCCGGCGATCGTTCCGGCCACGCACTATCCGACGCCGGGCGCCAAGTACGCCGACCTGGTGGTGCACCTGGCCGGGCTGGCCTGCGCCCTGCTGGGCGGCGGCATCATGCTGGGCCTGGCGTTCGGCCTGGGCTCGCTGAGCCAGGTGGCGGCCATCGCCGTCTACACCGTCGGCCTGATCACCATGCTGTCGCTGTCGACCGCCTACAATTTCTCCACCGCCCGCTGGCGGCCGCTGCTGCGCCGCTTCGACCACGCCGGCATCTTCGTGATGATCGCCGCGTCCTACACCCCGTTCACCACCCAGAACCTGCACGGCTGGTGGGCGATCGGCATGACCACGGCGGTCTGGTCGGTGGCCGGGATCGGCGTCGCCGCCAAGCTGTTCCTGCCGGGCCTGGACAAGCGCTTCTGGGTCGGCCTCTACCTGGCCCTGGGCTGGCTGGTGCTGGTGGCCATCAAGCCGATGATCGCCGGCATGGGCTGGGTGGCCCTGCTGCTCCTGGCGATCGGCGGCGTGATCTATTCCACCGGTACGGTGTTCTACCTGATGAAGCGGCTGAAGTTCCGGCGGGCGATCTGGCACGGTCACGTGATCGGCGGCGCCGGCCTGCACTACGCCGCGGTGCTGGTCGGGGTGGTCCTGGCCTCGAGCGGTCATCCCTGAGTCAGCCTTGAGCACGCCGTCCGACCCCAAGAACCCCGTCCAGACCTTCTTCCGCGAACGTGCGGCCAACGCCCAGAGGGGCAAGCGGGCCCCCGCGCCCCTCGGCCACGCCGACAACACGATCGAGGCCGTCGGCTTCCCCGGGGTGCGGCTCAGCATCGACGAGGCCGACGAGGCCCTGCGCCGGGTCGCCGACCGCCTGGCCCCGCTGCGGCCGCTGCTGGGCCGCGACGACTTCAACATCCTGGCCCTGTCCGGCGGCGCGGCCGGCGGCGCCTTCGGGGCCGGCGCCCTGGTGGGCCTGACCAAGGCCGGGGCGCGGCCGGAATTCGCCATCGTCACCGGCGTCAGCACCGGCGCCCTGATCGCGCCCTTCGCCTTCCTCGGCCCGGCCTGGGACGACCGCCTGGCCGACGCCTATGTCGGCGGACACGCCTCCGAGCTGCTCAGCCTCAAGCGCCTGGGCCCGACCCTGGGTCCCAGCCTGTTCCGCGGCGACTCCCTGGACGGGCTGGTCGCGCCGTTCGTCGACCTGGAGCTGATCCAAGCCGTGGCCGGCGAGCACGCCCGCGGCCGCCGCCTGCTGATCGCCACCACCAATCTCGACAGCCAGAAGGCGACGATCTGGGACATGGGCGAGATCGCCACCCGGGGCGGCGAGGACGCCGTGCGGCTGTTCCGCGACGTGCTGGTGGCCTCCGCCACCCTGCCCGGCCTGTTCCCGCCCAAGCTGATCGACGTCGAGGTTCCCGACGGCGAAGGCGGCGCGACCCGCTATCAGGAAATGCACGCCGACGGCGGCATCGCCGCGCCGCTGTTCCTGATGCCCGACGCCCTGCTGCGCTGGCGCGAGCTGGGCCAGCGCCTGCGGCGCGGCCGGGTCTATGTGATCTTCAACACCGTGCTCGATCCCTCGCCCCTCACCACCCCGCCGGGCGTGACCTCGATCATGGGGCGCAGTTTCGAGACCATGCTGCGGTTCTCGTATCGCCAGGCGCTGAGCGTGGCCGCCGGCTTCTGCGCCCGGCACAACCTGCCGCTCTGGTCCGCCTCGATCCCGGCCAGCTTCTCGCACTTCAACATGATGAAGTTCGAGACCGCGGTCATGCGGCAGACCTTCGACGACGCCGAGGCCCTGGCGATCAGCGGGCGGCTGTGGTCCAGCGCCGTGCCGACCCCGGAACCGCTGTGGCGCGGCCTGTTCAAGCGCCAGCCGTCGACGCGGGGGCGGACCGTCAAGGATCCCATCCTCGTGCCGGCGACCGACCTGGCGCCCGCGGGCGAGACGCCCGTCGACCTGACGCCCCGCCGGGGGCCCGACCTGGAAGAGCCTATTTCTTGAGGTAGCGGGCGCGCAGCTTGTCGACGTTCGGCGGCGTGGCGCGGAAGTCCGAGGCCAGGCCCAGACGGGCGTTGCAGGACGGGCAGCGCACCGACTCCTCGTCGGCCAGCGTGGCCGGCGGGTCGAAGCGCGTGCCGCAGGGCTTGCACTTGAAGTCGCCGGTGGGCGGCGGCGGCGCGGGCGGCGGCGGCTCGGGGGCCATCACCACGACGCGCTTGGCGCCGGCCGGCCGGGGGATGCGCTCAAGCGGCGGCGGGCCGCCCGGCGCGGCGACGCCGCTTTTCAGGCTCAGGATCTTGCGGCGAGGCGGCTCGCTATCGCTCATGATGCTTGATGGCTCGACTGGAGGCCCGGCTGAAGGCGCGGTGAAGGACGGGCGCTAGCTGCATGATCTGGACCCGAAACTCAAGCGCCGAAGCACAGCGCGCCGGCACGGCCGTCCTACCAGTGCGGCCTCAGGCTGAACGAGAAGGCGACCATCTCGTCCTTCTGGGTGGCCATGCCCATGATCTGGTCCTTGGCCCTGATCTTGCGGTGCACATAGCCGAACGAGGCCTGCATCGGCCCCTTGCGCCAGGCCAGGCCGGCCTGGCCGTCGCCGACCAGCTTGCTGCTGGCGTCGGTGGTGACCCCGGCCCGGCTCCAGTCGCCGTCGCCGCTGCGCAGCATGTTCAGGCCCACGGCCTGGCCGCTGGCGGCGGCGAACATGTACCAGCGGCCGCGCTGGCCGAACTGGCGGCCGTCCTCGACGCCCAGCGAATTGACGACCTGGTCGCCCATCTTCTTGCCGAAACGGACCGTCGCCCCGGCCTCGGCCGAACCGCCGGCCCCGCCGAAGCCCAGGCCGGCGTGCGGCGTGACGTCCAGGGCGTACTTGCCCGCGCCCAGCGACACCGCCGCGGGCCAGCCCCGGGTCACGGTGACGTCGACGTCGCGGTCCTCGAAGCTGTCCTGCTCGGGGCGCACCAGGGCCAGCGGCCGGGTCTGGCCCACCGGCGCGACGCTGGCCACCGACACGCGGACCGAGTCGACGGCGTGCGCGCCCTCGCCGACCACGAAGGCGTTGGACCGCCAGGTGACCGGGCCGCGCCCCTCGTAATAGCGGTTGGCGTCCAGCAGGCGGGCGTCGCCATAGGCGCCGGCCGGCGACAGGGCGAAGCTGGGATCGCTGGCGCGTCCGGCCTTGCTGACGGGCGCCTCGGCGAAGCCGACGACGGCCGCGGCGGCGGGGCGCACATTGCGCACGCCCAGGTCCATGGCGGCGCCGGGACGCAGGTCGACGATGAAACTGGGCGAAGCGGTCTTGCGGGTGGCGCTGGACGCCCTATCTGAGGGCTTGGACGCCTTGGCGGACTTCGTCGGAGAGGCCTGGGCGGTGGCGACAGCCAGCGCGCTTACCCCCACGATCGCGACAAATGCCGTGCAAGCACGCATTCAGGTCCCCAGAACCCTTTTCCCCCTGGAAGCCTACTCGGAATTCGAATGACGTCCATGGGACAAATCCCCACGTCATCAACATTTCTTGCAGGCTAAGGTTCCCGACGCGAAAACGGCGCCGCGGGGGTCCGCGACGCCGTCGATCTCGAGGGCTCTGGAAGGCCCGCCTACTGGCAGGCCAGGCATTCCTCGTAGTCGGTCTTGGACGGCGCGTCGAAGCCGTTGGCGGGCCCCGCCACCGCGACATCGGACCCGGCGTAGGACGCCCGCTGCACCGACTTGGAGCGCAGGTAGTACAGCGACTTCACGCCACGCTCCCAGGCCTGCCAGTGCAGCATGTGCAGGTCCCATTTGTCGACGTCGCCGGGCAGGAAGATGTTCACCGACTGGCTCTGGCAGATTTCCGGCGTGCGGTCGGCGGCCAGTTCGACCACCCAGCGCTGGTCCAGTTCGAAGGCGGTCTTGTAGACGTCCTTGTCGTCCTGGCTGAGGAAGTCCAGGTGCTGGACCGAACCCTCGTTCTCCAGGATCGAGCCCCAGACCGCGTCGGTGTTCTGGCCCTTCTCCTCGAGCAGCTTCTCCAGGTAGGGGTTCTTCACCGCGAACGAGCCCGACAGGGTCTTGTGGGTGTATATGTTGGCCGGGATCGGCTCGATGCCGGCCGAGGTGCCGCCGCAGATGATCGAGATCGAGGCGGTCGGGGCGATGGCCAGCTTGTGCGAGAAGCGCTCCATCGAGCCGCGCTCGGCGGCGTCGGGGCACGGGCCCTTTTCCTCGCCGATCGCGATCGACGCCTTGTCGGCCTCGCGGCGCAGGTGCTTGAACATCCGCATGTTCCAGCTCTTGGCCAGGGCGCTCTCGAACGGCACGTTCTGGCTCTGCAGGAAGCTGTGGAAGCCCATCAGCCCCAGGCCCACCGAGCGCTCGCGCAGGGCGGCGTAGGCGGCGGCCTTGGCGGCGTCCGGGGCGCGGTCGATGAAGTCCTGCAGGACGTTGTCGAGGAAGCGCATGATGTCCTCGATGAACATCGGATGGTCGCGCCACTCCAGGAACGTCTCGGCGTTGACCGACGACAGGCAGCAGACCGCCGTGCGGTCGTTGCCCAGGTGGTCCAGGCCGGTGTGCAGCATGATCTCGCTGCACAGGTTCGACTGGCGAACCTTCAGGCCCAGCTCGCGCTGGTGCTGGGGCATGGCGCGGTTCACGGTGTCGGAGAAGATCAGGTAGGGCTCGCCGGTCTGCAGGCGCAGCTCCAGCACCTTCTGCCACAGGGCCCGGGCGTCGACCTCGCGCAGGACCTCGTTGGTCTTGGGCGAGCGCAGGCCGAACTTGTGACCGTCGCGGACGGCGTGCATGAACTCGTCGGTGATCGAGATGCCGTGGTGCAGGTTCAGGGACTTGCGGTTGAAGTCGCCCGACGCCTTGCGGATCTCCAGGAACTCCTCGATCTCCGGGTGGTGGATGTCCAGATAGACGGCCGCGGAGCCACGGCGCAGCGAGCCTTGGCTGATCGCCAGGGTCAGGCTGTCCATCACGCGGATGAAGGGGATGATGCCGCTGGTCTGGCCCTGGCCCTTGACCTTCTCGCCGATCGACCGGACGCCGCCCCAGTAGGTGCCGATGCCGCCGCCGTTGGCCGCCAGCCAGACGTTCTCGTTCCAGACGCCCAGGATGCCGTCCAGGCTGTCGTTGACGGCGTTCAGGAAGCAGCTGATCGGCAGGCCGCGCTCGGCGCCGCCGTTGCTGAGCACGGGGGTCGACGGCATGAACCACAGCTTGCTCATGTAGTCGTAGACGCGCTGGGCGTGGTCGGCGTCGTCGGCGAAGGCCGTCGACACCCGGGCGAACATGTCCTGGTAGGACTCGCCCGGCAGCAGGTAGCGGTCTTCCAGCGTGGTCTTGCCGAAATCGGTCAGCAGGGCGTCGCGCGCGCGGTCGACCTCGACCTTGCGCACCAGCGCCAGTTTCGGGCGTTCGGAAGTCCGCAGGCCTTCGGTGCGGGCCTGGGGCGTCGCCGTCGTCTTCGCCGCTTCACTGCTCATGATCAAAAATCCATAATCAATCAGCGAGTTCCGGAGAAGGGAACGCCCCGTCCAGCCGCTATATCTTGTGGCCGAGGAGCCCCCTCAGCCCACATATGGGGCCACAGTGGCTAATGACTCGTCAACGACGAGATGCGCCCCGCGGGCGAGTTTTTTCTTAACAAGCTGTGAACGAACGACGGTGTCCGGGAAGATGCTGGGCAGGATCAAGGGGTTGCACGGCCAAGGCAAACGCCCCTGCGACGCGCTGTCGCGGGCCACAAAGAAGTGATCCGGTCGCGGACCGGATTCCGCCAAAAGTCGCTTGCCTCGACGACGCTCCCGCCCGCCGGGCGATCCGACGTCCACGGCGCATCTTCCGCCCTCGTGCGGCGCCCCGCGGCGTGGCGGAGCGCAAAAGAAAAGGGCCCGGCGTCGCCGCCGGGCCCTCAACCTTAGTGACGATCTTGATCTTAGAAGTTGATCGAGATCGTGGAACGGCGGTTCAGCGGTTCCTTCACACCGTCGCCGGTGGCGACGGCGGGGGCGCTTTCGCCCTTCCAGTCCACGGCCAGGGTGTCGGCGGCGACACCGGCGCCGACCAGGGCGTCAGCCACGGCCTTCGCACGACGCTCCGAGAGCTTGGCGTTGTACTTCGGCGAACCCGAGGTGTCGGTGTGACCGACCACCACCAGCTTGGTGGCCTTGCCCGAGGTCGCGTAGTTCGCGGCTTCCGAAACCACCGACTGGGCTTCCGGCGTCAGGACGTACTGATCGAACGGGAAGTAGACGATGAACTCGCGCGCTTCGTACTGCACCGGCGGCGGAGGCGGCGGGGGCGGAGGAGGCGGCGGCGGCGGCGGCGGCGGCGGGGGAGGCGGCGGCGGGGGCGGCGGCGGGGGCGGCGAAGCGAAGGAGTAGCGCAGACCGACGGTCAGCGATTGGTCCTTGTACTGCCCTTCGAACGCGCCGGGCGCGATCGCGCTCGAGCTGGTGGTCTGCCAGCTGTGATCCTGGGTCGCGAACCAGCGATAGGTCACGTCAACCTTCAGCTTGTCGGTCGCCTTGATCGAGGCGCCGGCGATGGCCTGCCAGGCGACGGAGATGTCGTCGTCGTCGGCGGTCAGGTTCTGGATGGCCGGGTTGGTCGCGGTGACCGGGCCGACGCCGCTGTATTGACCCAGCGCGCTGACGTCCAGGCGGTTGATACCGACACCGGCGCCCAGGAAGGGGTTGATCCACGAGTCCGGCGCGAAATCGTACAGGACGTTGACCATCAGCGACCAGGAGTCGATCGAGCCCGACGGGCTGCCGCAGGTCGGAGCGGCCGCGGTGCGGGTCACGCCGGGGGTGCAGAGGCCGATCGGCTGCTGACGGACCGGGTTGCCACGGACGCTGGTCAGGTCGCCGGGACGATAGCCGCCCTCGACTTCGGCGCGCCAGTTCGGGTTGAACTGGTAGCCCAGGCGGACGAAGCCGGCCCAGTCGTCATCGGTCGACCAGGTCCAGTGCGCCGGAGCGCCGTCCCGCAGGTTCAGTTCCGATTCGGTGGTGATGCCCTCGGGCCAGTGGTAGCCAAGGTCGACCGCGCCGTACCAGCCGGTCTCTTGGGCCGAAGCGGCGCCAGCGGCGAACACCGCGGCCAGAGCCACTCCCGCCAGGAGTTGGAGTTTCATATCAAGAGCCCTCTATTGCCCTGCACCGGCCGAGACCGACCGAGCATTGTTATACCAAGGCGCGCGATCCGCGAAAGTGTCAGCAGAGCAACACCCGCCAGGTTTCGGCGTCTCCTGGAAGAAGACGCCGCGAACACCTGACCGCCCCCACAGAATCAACTTCCGAGCGTTTCGGCTGACTGTCTCGGAAAAAGCGCCAGCGTGGTACCGGTTCGCACGTGAATCCGCGCAGCGCAAGGCCTTGAGCACGTTTTGCCCTTCATGGAGGTGTAAAAACCTTGCATCCGGACCCGAATTCCGCCGCGGCGCGCAAGGGGCGCCGGCTACCTCAGTCCAGGGTCCGGCGATAGCGCGACATGGCGGCGGCGGCGATCGCCACGACAAATACCGCCAAGGCGGCAAGACTTGTCCACAGGCTCGGAAGATCCAATCCTTTAAGTAAAGAGCCGCGCACGACCCGCAGGAAATGGGTCACCGGAATCACGCTGCCCAGGGCCTGGGCCCAGGCGGGCATGCCGCGGAACGGGAACATGAAGCCCGACAGCAGGATCGACGGCAGAATGTAAAAGAATGACATCTGCACGGCCTGCAGCTGGTTTCGGGCCACCGTCGAGATCAGGAAGCCCAGCGACAGCGACCCGAGGATGAACAGCACCACGCCCAGGGCCAGGGCGTACCAGCCCCCGAGACCGCCCGCGCCCATCGGCACCGAGAACAGCACCCGCGCCAAGACCAGGATCACCACCGTCTGGATCAGCCCGACCACCACATAGGGCGACAGCTTGCCGATCATCACCTCGATCGGCCTGGCCGGCGTGGCCAGCAGGCTCTCCATGGTGCCGCGCTCGTATTCGCGGGTCATGCCCAGCGAGGTCATCATCACCAGGGTCAGGGACAGCACCACGCCCAGCAGGCCGGGGACGATGTTGTAGGCGGTGACGGCCTCGGGATTGTAGCGCCGGTGGATCACCACCTCGAACGGATCCTGGCCGCTCCCCATGCCGGGCGATGGGGCGGCCGCGCCGACGAGGTCGCGGGACAGCGCCGTGCGCGGAAGATTGGCCAGGGCGGCGATCGCCCCGCCGGTGGCGGCGGGATCGGAGGCGTCGGCCTCGACCAGGATCTGGGCGTCGTCGCCGCGCACCACGCGCCGGGTGAAGTCGGCCGGGATGGTCAGGGCGAACTGCACCTCGCCGCGGGCGATGGCCTGGTCCAGCTCCTCGGGCGAGGCGGCCTCGCGGACGATCTTGAAATAGCCGTTATGGGCCAGGGCCGAGAGGGTCGAGCGGGCCATCGGCCCGTGGTCCTGCACCAGCACCGCCGTGGGCAGGTCGCGCGGGTCGCTGTTGATGGCGTAGCCGAACAGCATCAGCTGGATGATCGGCATGACCAGGATCATCGCATAGGTCAGCCGGTCGCGGGTGAGCTGGATGAACTCCTTGGTCAGCACCGCCAGGATGCGGTTCAGGGACAGGCCGCGGTCGGCTGGCGCCCCCGGATCGGAAGACCGGGCGCTCATTGGAAATTGTCCCGCGACGCGGCCATCAGCTGGATGAACACGTCCTCCAGGGTGGGCGAGACCTCGGTCCAGGCCAGCGGCGGCTTGCGATAGGGGGCGATGGCCGCCTCCAGCGCCGCGCGGTCCTGGCCGCTGACATGCAGGGCGGCGCCGAACGGCGCGGCCATGGCCACGCCCGGCGCCCGGGCCAGCTCACGGCCCAGGCGGTCGGCCCCCGGCCCCTCGGCGCGGAAGGTCGTCAGGCCCGACTGGCCGATCACCTCGGCCAGGGTCCCGCGCGCCATCAGCTTGCCATAGGCGATGTAGGCGATGTCGTGGCAGCGCTCGGCCTCGTCCATGTAGTGGGTCGAGACCATGACGGTCAGACCCTCGGCCGACAGGGCGTGGATCTCGTCCCAGAACTCTCGCCGGGCTTGGGGATCAACGCCCGCCGTGGGTTCGTCCAGCAACAGCAGGCGCGGCTCGTGCAGCACGCAGGCGGCCAGGGCCAGGCGCTGCTTCCAGCCGCCCGACAGGCTGCCGGCCAGCTGCCGGGCGCGCTGGGCCAGGCCCAGGCGGTCCAGGGCGTCATCGACCCGCTGGCGGCGGCGGTCCAGGCCGTAGATCCGGGCCGTGAAGTCCAGGTTCTCGCGGATCGACAGGTCCTCGTAGAGCGAGAACTTCTGGGTCATGTAGCCGGTCTGGCGCTTGATCGCCTCGGCGCGCCGACGGAAGTCCAGGCCCAGCACCGTCCCCTCGCCGCCGTCCGGGGTCAGCAGGCCGCACAGCATGCGCAGGGTGGTGGTCTTGCCCGAGCCGTTGGGGCCCAGGAAGCCGGTGATCTTGCCCGCCCCCACCTGGATGGTCAGGTCCTGGACCACGTGCTTGTCGCCGTACGACTTGTCCAGGCCGCGCACGTCGACGGCGAGGTCGCCCCCTGGCTCGTCCTGGGCCAGGCCGGCGGCGCTCACCGGCCCGCCGCCTTCAGCGGGACGACGTCGACCGGCAGGCCGGGCGGCAGGTCGGCCGGATGGTCCGGCAGGGCCTCGACCAGGAACACCAGCCGGTCGCGGGCGTCGCGGCTGTAGATCACCGGCGGGGTGAACTCGGCCCGGGGACTGACGAAATTGATCCGGGCGCCCAGGCCCGGCTTGCAGCCGTCGCAGGCGAAGGCGATCCGCGTCCCCGGCCTGTAGAGCGCGACCTCGGCCTGGGGCACGTAGAAGCGCAGGCGCACCCGGTCGTCGGCCAGCAGGGCCACCACCGGCTGGTTGGCCGCCACCCACTCGCCGGGCTGGTAGAAGACGTCCTGCACCCGGGCCGCCGCCGGGGCCCTGGGGCTGATCTGATCCAGGCGGTTCTGGGCGGCCGCCAGCTGGTTGCGAGCCGCGGCGGCCTGGCTTTCGGCGGCGCGGACGGCGTCGGGCCGCGCGCCCAGCGTGCCGACCCGGCGCTGCTGCTCGACCGTGCGGACATTGGCCTGGGCGGTCTTCAGGGCGGCCCGCGCCTGGTCCAGCCGGGCCGGCGCATAGATCCCCCTGGCCGCCAGCGGCGCGACCCGGTTGTAGTCGGCCCGCGCCTCGGCGAGAGCGGCGGCGGCCGCCGCCCGCTGGGCGTCGTAGACCGCCAGTTCGTCGGGCCGCTGGCCCTTGGCGGCGTCCAGCGCCTGGGACTGGGCGGCGGCGGCCTGCGAGGCGGCCTGGTCGCGGGCGGCGACCAGCTGGGCGGCGTCCAGGGCGAACAGCGGCTGGCCGGCGGCCACGCGCTGCCCCCGCTGGACGGAGACCGTGCTGACCGGCCCGGCCGCCGACGCCCCGACATACAGGGTCTCGCCCTCGACATAGCCCGACAGCCGCCGGGGGTGGGCCGCGCCCGGCCCCCAGACCCGCCAGGCGACGAAGCCGACCAGGCCGACGGCGGCCACGACCAGGGCGATGCGAACCGGCGGCGTCATGCGCGCCCCTCCCCCGGCCGGACCAGCATGCCCTGCAGGACGACCTCGGCGTGCTGGGCCAGCAGGGCCTTCAGATCGATCGGCTTGACCCCGACCGGCGCGAACACCTCGCGCCACAGCACGCCCAGCAGCAGCGGCCCGGCCAGGCTGAACACATAGAGCTGGGGGTCGCCGGGCCGCACCTCGCCGCGCGCCTGGGCGGCGGCCACAGCCCCGCCCATGGCCCCCAGCATCACCGAGACCACGTCCTCGTGCCAGACCTTGGCCAGTTCGGGAAAGTTGCGCGACTCGCCGATCACCATCTTGGCCACCGCGCCCAGCCGGCCCTCGGTGATCACCTCGGCGACGCGGGCGAAGGCCAGGCGGATCAGGTCGTCGAACGGCAGCGGGCTCTGGGCGACGAAGCCGGCGACGGTCGCCAGGTTCGGGACGATCGTCTCGCGCACCACCGCCCGGAACAGGTCCTGCTTGGTCTCGAAATAGAGATAGAGCGCCCCCTTGGAGATCCCGGCCCGGGCGGCGATGTCGTCCAGGCGCGCGGCGGCGAAGCCCTTCTCGGAAAACACCTCCAGCGCCGCGGCGAGGATCTCGCCGGGCCGGGCCTCGCTGCGTCGTCGCCATTTGGGTTGGCCGGGCTGCATGATGGGGGCTCAATATATAACTGACGGGTCAGTTATATACGAAAACGAGATATCCACAACCCCTCGCCCAACGGCATGGCCCCTTCCGACAGGAAAGCGACCCTACCTGCATCGCTTCATCTTCAGCGGAGCGGGCGTCAGCTCCTTCCGGCGTCCCGCAGCCGCTTGCGCTTGCCCCCCAGCGCATCGGGCCGGTTCAGCACCTTGCGGTACTCGTCGCGGCGTTCGTGGATCGAGGCGATGACCAGGCCCATGGGCACGCCGATGTCGACCAGCACGGCTTCCGACAGCTGCAGCGAGGCCTCGATGGTCTCGGGCACGGCGTCGGTGGCGCCCAGCTCGTAGAGGCGGGCGGCGTGGCGGGCGTCGCGGGCCCGGGCGACGATGGTCAGGTCGGGGCGATGGCCGCGGGCCGCGGCGACCACCGCCTCGGCGGCCTCGGGCGAGTCCATGGTCACCACCACCGCCCGGGCATAGTCCAGGCCGCAGCGCTCGAGCAGCTCGACCCGCGAGGCGTCGCCGAAATAGACCTGGTGGCCGTTGCGGCGGCCCTGCTGGACGAAGCCGGGGTCGCGGTCGATGGCGATCCAGGGCAGGTCGTGGCGGTCCAGCATGTCGCCGACCAGCCGGCCGACCCGGCCGTAGCCGACCACCAGCACCCGGCCGACGGGCTCCTCGCCCTGGTGCTCGTCGGCAACCTCGGGCGCCTCGCTGACCGGGGCCGGGGCGCGCCTGGCCAGCCGCCCGCCGATCCCCGACAGCAGCGGGATCAGGAACATGGTCAGGGTCGCGGCCACCAGCACCGCCTGGCCGATCTGGCCCGAGACCACGCCGGCGGCCATGGCGTTGTCCAGGATCACGAAGGCGAACTCGCCGCCGGCCGCCAGGGTCAGGGCCGCCTCGATCGCCGCCCGCCCCGACAGGCCCAGCAGCCGCCCCAGCCCGACGACCATCACCGCCTTGACGCCCACCAGGCCCAGGGCGACGGCCAGCACGAAGACCGGCGAGGCGACCAGCAGCGACAGGTCCAGGCGGATGCCCAGCGACACGAAGAACAGGCTCAGCAGCAGGCCCTTGAACGGCTCGATCTTGACCTCGACCTCGTGGCGGTACTCGGTCTCGGCCAGCAGGATGCCGGCCACGAAGGCGCCCAGGGCCATCGACAGGCCCGACAGCGAGGCCACCAGCCCGGCGCCGATGATCACCAGCAGGCAGGCGGCCATGAACATCTCTTCGCTCTTGGCCTTGGCGACCGAGCGCATCATCGGCCGCAGGGCCAGGCGGCCGAACAGCACGATCACCCCCAGGCCGACCACCGCCGGGCCCAGGGCCAGCAGGTCGCCCAGGCCGAACGTCCCGTCGCCACGGCCGAGAATGGCCAGGGTGATCAGGATCGGCGCCACCGCCAGGTCCTGGAACAGCAGCACCGAGAAGGTCGCCCGTCCGCCCTCGGCGTGCAGCCGCCTGCGCTCGACCAGCACCGGCACGGCGATGGCGGTGGACGACAGGGCCAGGGCCGCGCCGATCGCCAGGGCCGCCACCGGCGGCTGGCCCAGGGCCATGGCGATCAGTCCCAGGGCCAGCGAGCAGCCGATCATCTGCAGGGCGCCCAGGCCGAACACCAGCTTGCGCATCAGCCGCAGGCGCTCCCACGACAGCTCCAACCCGATCATGAACAGCAGGAACACCACCCCGAACTCGGCCAGCTGGGCGATTTCGTCGGGATTGTCGACGGTGACGTAGTCCAGCCAGGGGAAGGCGTGGCTCAGCGCCCCCAGGCCGAACGGCCCCAGGATCACCCCGGCGATCAGGAAGCCGAGGATGGGGTTCAGCTTCAGCCGCTTGAACAGCGGCGCGACGATGCCCGCCGTGGCCAGGAACAGCACCAGGTCCTTGTAGTCCGCCGGCGACATCGCATGGTTCACGTGGTGGAGCCCCCTGTTCTCGCGTTCCTAGCCGGCGACCTTCAGCCTCACGCCCGCCCCCGCCTCGTCCCCTGGGTCGTTTCCGGGCGCGATCAGCGCGACCCCGCCGGCCTCCAGCGCGTCGATCAGCAGCCGTTCGGTGCTATGGTGCAAGGCATGCCGCTCGGTCTCGAAATCCTTGACCGTGCTGCGCGACACGCCGGCCCGGTCGGCCAGCTCGCCCTGCGACCAGCTGAGCAGGCCGCGCGCGCCCCGGCACTGGGCCGGCAGGAGAATTTTGGCGTGGGGCATCTGGCGCTCCAAGGCATCTTCACCCATATTGGTTGAGTACGCCCGAAAACGTTGACCGTCAAGGAGCGCCTTTGCACCACACCTCGCTGATCGCCACCATCGTCGCCGGCCTGGGCCTGGCCTTCGTGTTCGGCGCCATCGCCAACCGCCTGAAGCTGCCCGTGCTGGTCGGCTACCTGGTGGCGGGCGTGGTCGTCGGCCCGTTCACCCCCGGCTACGTGGCCGACCAGGAACTGGCCCCGCAGCTGGCCGAGATCGGGGTGATCCTGCTGATGTTCGGGGTGGGGCTGCACTTCTCGATCAAGGACCTGCTGGCGGTGCGCAAGATCGCCATCCCCGGCGCGGTGGCGCAGATCCTGGCCGCCACCGTCATGGGGATCGGCCTGGCCCACCTGCTGGGCTGGACCCTGGGGGCGGGGATCGTGTTCGGCCTGGCCCTGTCGGTGGCCTCGACCGTGGTGCTGCTGCGCGCCCTGCAGGAGCGGCGGCTGATCGAGACCGACCGCGGCCGCATCGCCGTCGGCTGGCTGATCGTCGAGGACCTGGCCATGGTGCTGGCCCTGGTGCTGCTGCCGGCCCTGTCGGGGATCCTGGGCGGCGAGGCCCCGCCCCCCGGCCCCGGCGGCGTCGCGGGCGCCTTCGCCATGACCCTGGGCAAGGTCGCCGCGTTCGTGGCCCTGATGCTGGTGGTCGGCCGCCGGCTGATCCCGTGGATCCTGCACCGCATCGCCCACACCGGCTCGCGTGAGCTGTTCCGCCTGGCGGTGCTGGCCATCGCCCTGGGCGTCGCGTTCGGCTCGGCCGCGCTGTTCGGCGTCTCCTTCGCCCTCGGCGCCTTCTTCGCCGGCATGATCATGGCCGAGAGCGAGCTGTCCCAGCAGGCCGCCAACGAGACCCTGCCGCTGCGCGACGCCTTCGCGGTGCTGTTCTTCGTGTCGATCGGCATGCTGTTCAACTGGTCGGTGATCCTGCGCGAGCCCCTGGCCGTGCTGGCTGTCCTGGCGATCATCGTGGTCGGCAAGTCGGTCGCCGCCTATCTGATCGTGCTTTTCTTCAAGCGCCCGCAGAGCGTGGCCCTGACCATCTCGGCCAGCCTGGCCCAGATCGGCGAGTTCTCGTTCATCCTGGCCGGACTGGGCGTGTCGCTGAAGCTGCTGCCCAAGGCGGGCCAGGACCTGATCCTGGCCGGGGCCATCCTGTCGATCCTGCTCAACCCGCTGCTGTTCGCCCTGTTGGACAAGCTCTTGCCGAAGCTGGCCGGACGGGCCGGCGAACCGGCCGCTCCGGCCGCGGCGGCCCAGCCGCACGGCGTGCTGGTCGGCTACGGCCGGGTCGGCAAGGCCCTGGCCGAGGGGCTGAAGGGCCGCATGCCGCTGGTGGTGGTCGAGGACGAGGGCGAGCGGGCCGACGCGCTGCGGGCCGGCGGCTTCGAGGTGGTCCAGGGCAACGCGGTCAGACCAGAGGTGCTGCTGCGGGCCGGTCTGGCCCAGGCCACCCACCTGTTCGTCGCCGTGCCCAGCCCGTTCGAGGCCGCCCGGATCATCGAACAGGCCCGCGCCGCCAATCCGGCGGTCAAGATCATCGCCCGGGCCTATACCGACAACGACGTCGACCTGCTGACCCAGATGGGCGCGACCCACGCCCTGATCGGCGAGCAGGAGATCGCCCGCGGCATGCTGGCCCTGGCCCCGAAACGGCCGCCGCCGGCGGCGTCCGTGCATTAGGGATCGCCGCGCCGCTGGCGGCTACGGATACCTCCCCCTCTGGGGAGGTGGCCCGAAGGGTGTAGCGCGACATTTGGTTTCGCAGCATCAGACACTTGGTTTCGCAGTGCTTCCGAAATTCAGAATGACGAACGCCCTGGTCGAAAGCCAGGGCGTTCCCTTTAGGGCCTTCCACGGCGTTCTGTGGCGTTCCAAGCCGCAGCTAGGCGCCCTAGCACGCCTGGCCCAATCCGGTTCGTTCTCTGCTGCAGCTGAAGGTAGGGGCGGAACGCGTTTTCGAGTTCGGTCAGCCGTGCGTTCTTCCAAGCGCGGGCGTGGTCGCCTTCGAGGTCAAAGCTTACCTGTACGAAATCCCGTTCGTAGCCCCGCCGGTCCACTACGATCTTGCGAAGCTCGGCCATGTAGCCGGCAACGTCGGGGCCTAGGAGAAATTCGG
Source organism: Caulobacter sp. GW821-FHT09A05 (assembly GCF_059418465.1). Taxonomy (NCBI): domain Bacteria; kingdom Pseudomonadati; phylum Pseudomonadota; class Alphaproteobacteria; order Caulobacterales; family Caulobacteraceae; genus Caulobacter; species Caulobacter sp. GW821-FHT09A05. The sequence goes on along the minus strand of NZ_JBWKPX010000006.1, from coordinate 237,477 downwards.
CGTCCGCCTCGGCGTCGTTGAACGCGCCGAACACCTCCAGGATGTCGTCGCTGAAAGGCTCGTCTACGCTCATGATGATTTGCCGGCACGCGACGTAGACCGGCCGTCTCTTATCGTAGAGATCCAACTGCAGCTTGGTGTGAGCGGTGATCCACTGACGCAGCGCGATCGTCGCAGCGATAGCGCCCACGACAAAAACGGCGCCCGCACTGAAGACGGGCGCGTACTGCACGAAGAATGGCGCGGCGGGCGTCGGCGGGCACTGGCCGAAAATCTGCATATGCTTGCACCCTCCCGTTGCGCCTGCATTCTATGAGCTTGGCCTTAGCGGTGGGCAACCCAATGAACTGTACGCCGGCACCCTGGCATTTCACCTGGTGGGGGGTCTGGTATCCCTGGGCCGAGGCGAACACCGGCCTCCTGTCGGTGATCCAGAGCGTGCTGTCCGTGGCCGCGCTGGGAGTGGCGATTGGGTTTGCCCTGCACGAGCAAAAGCGAGCGATCAAGGCTGAGGCTGAGGCCCAGCGGATGCACCGTGAAGCTGGCGATGAACGCGCTCGGGAACGCACCCGCGCGGAGATCGCGCAAGCCAGAGCCCTGGTCGACGCCCAGCTGGAACAAATCACAAGCTACAGCCTGGTGGTCGAAGGCCTATTCAGTAAGGCGCATTTGGAGATGCAAGCCGAGTATCAGTCCCTGGACGCGCTTCACCCTGACGTTTTAGCACGGAGCTACCCGCACGAGATGAAGTCGGCCAGCACCGCCAGAAATGTCGCTGACAGCTTGATCGCCCTGCAGCCGACAAGTCCGAAGGATGCGGCTGTGATCCTTTACGCGCAGGAGATCATCGCCGGCGCCCGGGCGGTCGCGGATCGCGAACCGACCACGGCGCATGCGAACCGACTGACGCTTAGGTCTTCGATCGTGGATCTTGAGGCCGCTCGCAACAGATTCGCGAAGAGAGTGAGGCGTCTCGCCGGAGAGCTGAAGCGCAAGCAAGTCCAACTCGACGCGGCCGTAAACTAAGCGGGACCGGACACTTGTCCGGGGCGAAGGCCTAGGCGACTTCGCTGATTGTGGGGGCTCAACGGACGCACGTCCACCCCGTTCCAAAGAGCCCGCCGCAGATCATGAAAAAGCGCCTCGCCATCTTCAAGGCCGGTACGCACCGCGCCGAGAACGGCCGGACCTACACCTTCAGCGAAGGCGACGTCGCCGCCATTGCGGCCGCCTACGACCCCTCGCTTCACCAGGCGCCCTACGTCCTGGGCCACCCTAAGAATTCCGACGCTCCGGCCTGGGGCTGGGCGGGTAAGCTCGAAGTCGAGAACGGCGACCTGTTCGCCGAGGGCGCCCGAACGTCTAATCGACACTGCGAAATCGACTGTCTAAAAACGAGCCGAAGGCCCAAATTGGCCGAAAACGGCAGACATCGTCGATCGACCGATTTTTTGGACCACCGCCCTGCAAACTCCTTCTGCACAAGGATTTGACGAGGTCGGCTTCCAGCAAGCGAGCCGTTGAAACAGGGAGACGGCGATGGCCAGACTCGTGTTCGGAATGATGCAGTCGCTGGACGGCTATGTCGCCGGCCCGCCGGGCGGGCCGGACCTGCCGGCGCCCGGCCCGGCGCTTCACCGCCACTTCAACGACCACGTCCGCGGCCTGGCCGGCTGCCTCTATGGCCGGCGCCTCTACGAGATGATGCGGTACTGGGACGAGGACCGGCCGGAGTGGGACGCGGTCGCGCGCGACTACGCCGAGGCCTGGCGGGCGCGGCCGAAATGGGTCGTGTCCGGCTCGCTGACCTCGGTCGGCCCCAATACGACCCTGGTTTCCAGCGACGTCGAGGCCTTCGTCCGGCGACTGAAGGTCGAGGTCGACGGCGACATCGACGTGGCGGGACCGGAGCTGGCGGCCAGCCTGACCGAGCTTGGCCTGATCGACGACTATCACCTCTACCTGCGTCCGTTCGTGCTGGGCGGCGGAAAGCCCTATTTCGCCGGGGCGCGACCGCCCTTGCGCCTGGTCGCCAACGACCTCGTCCCGGAGGACGCCGTCAGGCTGGCCTTCGTCCCCGCCTGAACGGCGGGCCTGAACGGCTGGACCGGACATCACCGGCTGCGATCGCCCCGGGATCGGCTATAAGGTCACGCCATGACCCGCCTCGCCCTCGCCGCCCTCGCCGCCCTCGCCCTCCCTACCTTCGCCGCGCCCGCCCAGGCCGCCGACTACCGCGTCGGCGGGATCGAGATCCGCCATCCCTGGACCCGTCCGGCCAAGGCCGGCATGAACGGGGTCGGCTACCTGACCCTGGTCAATGTCGGCGCCAAGCCCGTGCGGCTGCTGATGGTCCAGAGCCCCGTCGCCCGCGCGGTGACCCTGCACCAGACCAGCGTGGCGGACGGGGTGTCGTCGATGCGCGAGGTGACCGGCGGGCTGCGGGTCGCGCCCGGCGCCCGCGTCGCCTTCGCGCCCGGCGGCTATCACCTGATGCTGATGGGCCTGACCCGCGCCCAGGTTCCGGGCGACAAGGTCCCGCTGACCCTGGTGTTCGACGGCGGCCGGCGGATCCGCATCGAACTGGCGGTGGAATCGGGCGTCCCAAAACCCGGCGCCGGCCCCGCCGCGCCCGATCCGATGGCCGGCATGCATCACGACCACTGAACATGACAAAAAAGTAAGGGACGAAACGCCCCGGTTGATGGCCAAGTCGCGGTTCGGATTTTCAACGGATCGCTGCTTCATGAAACGAATCTGGTTCGCCGCCGCCGCCATGGCCGCGCTGTCCCTGTCCGCCTTCGGGGCGAACGCCCGCGAAGACCACGACCACGCCTGCCTGAACGACGCCTGCACGATGCAGTCGCTGTTCGTCGCCGCCGACACGGCCGCCGCCGGCCCGGCGGTGATGTCGCTGGAGTCGCCGCGCTACGGCGACTGGGGCTTCGACGTCGCCGGCATGGACCGCTCGGCCCGGCCGGGCGACGACTTCTACAAGTTCGCCAACGGGACCTGGGACGCCAACACCGCCATCCCCAGCGACCGCACCCGCTACGGCAATTTCGACAAGCTGGCCGAGCTGTCGGAAGCCCGCACCAAGGCGATCATCACCGAGGCCGCCGCGAGCAAGGCGCCCGACGCCGACACGGTCAAGATCGGCGCCGCCTACAAGGCCTTCATGGACGAGGCCCTAGCCGAAAAGCTGGACGCCAAACCGATCGCGGTCGAGCTGGCCGACATCCGCAAGGTCGGGACCAAGGACGACTTCACCGCCCTGATGGGCCGCAACCCCACCACCGGCTTCTCGGCGATCCTGGGCCTGGGCATCAGCCCCGACGCCAAGAACCCCACGCGCTACGCCGTCTACGCCGCGACCGGCGGCCTCAGCCTGCCCGACCGCGACTATTATCTCGACGCCAAGTTCGCCGAGAAGAAGGCCGCCTACGAGGCCTATGTCGCCCAGCTGCTGACGATGATCGGCTGGGACAAGCCCGCGGAGAACGCCAAGGCGATCGTCGCGTTCGAGACCCAGCTGGCCGAGGCGTCGTGGACCCGCGCCGAGCGCCGCGACCGCGACAAGACCTACAACCCCATGACCCTGGCCCAGCTGCAGGGCCTGACCCCGGGCTTCGCCTGGAACCGCTACCTGGTGGGAACCGAGCTGCCGGCGATCGACCGCGTGGTGGTGACCACCAACACCGCCTTCCCCAAGTTCGCCAAGATCTACGCCGACACCCCGCTGGACACGCTGAAGGCCTGGCAGGCCTTCAAGGTCGCCGACGGCGCCGCGCCGCTGCTGTCCAAGCGCTTCGTCGACGCCAGCTTCGCGTTCCGCAACAAGACCCTGGCCGGCCAGCCCGAGCAGAAGCCGCGCTGGAAGCGCGCCGTGGCCTCGGTCAACGGCCAACTGGGCGAGGCGGTCGGCCGGGTCTATGTGGCCCGCTACTTCCCGCCGGACTCCAAGGCCAAGATGGTCGACCTGGTCGGCAACATCCGCGGCGTCCTGAAGGCCCGCCTGGAGACGCTGGACTGGATGTCGCCGCAGACCAAGGCCCAGGCCGAGGACAAGCTGGCCCAGTTCACCGTCAAGATCGGTTATCCCGACAAGTGGCGCGACTATTCCAAGCTGGTGATCAAGCCGGACGACGTCTACGGCAACGCCCTGCGCTCCGGCGCCTTCGAGTGGCGCCACGACGTCGAGCGCCTGAACCAGCCGGTCGACAAGACCGAGTGGGGCATGACCCCGCAGACGGTCAACGCCTACTACAACTCGGTCAATAACGAGATCGTCTTCCCGGCCGCCATCCTGCAGGCCCCGTTCTTCCATCCGGACGCCGACCCGGCCGTCAACTACGGCGGCATCGGCGGGGTGATCGGCCACGAGATCAGCCACGGCTTCGACGACCAGGGCCGCAAGTCGGACGGCAAGGGCGTGCTGCGCGACTGGTGGACCGCCGAGGACGCCGCCAAGTTCAAGGCCCAGGCCGACAAGCTGGGCGCCCAGTACGGCGCCTTCGAGCCGCTGCCCGGCGCCAAGGTCAACGGCCAGCTGACCATGGGCGAGAACATCGGCGACATGGGCGGCCTGGCCTTCGCCCTGCAGGCCTATCACGCCTCGCTGGCCGGCAAGCCCGCCCCGGTGCTCGACGGCTTCACGGGCGACCAGCGGGTCTATCTGGGCTGGGCCCAGGTCTGGCGCTCGAAGATCCGCGACGACGCCCTGCGCCAGCAGGTGGTCAGCGACCCCCACTCGCCGGCCTACTACCGCGTCAACGGCACGATCCGGAACCAGGACGGCTGGTACGGCGCCTTCGACGTCAAGCCCGGCGACAAGCTGTACGTCGCGCCGGAGGATCGGGTCCGGATCTGGTAGGTCAGGTCAGGAGCGCCGTGAAAACCCTCTCCCCACGGGAGAGGGGTTCAAGGTGATAGAACGCAAAAAAATGGCGGCCCACATCGCGGGGCCGCCATTTTTATCGAGTCCGTCAAAAACTCGAAATCAGACCTGAAAACACTAAACCCGTCGCGGGGGATAATCGCGACGGGTCCAGCTATTTCTCGATCATTCGATCTAGGTGGGCGTTTCCTCCCCGAAACGCCGAAGGAAGGGAGCTCTCTTTGGGCCCGTTTCTTCCTTGCCAGGGTTAGAAACGGCAAATCCGGGATGGTGTCAACGGCAACGATCGTGAATCCGCCACGCCCGGGATTATTTTTGACACAAAACCGTTAGATTGGACCGGTGGGTCAAACTTATCGCTGATCTCCCAGCTTATTTTTGACAAGTCAGTCAAAACTTACCGGGACAGCCTCTGGCGAAGCTTGTCCAGCACCGCCGATCGCGACTCGAAGACATAGTCGGGACGCGAGACGGTGACCGGCTCGACTCCGGCCGCGCCCAGGGCGGCGGCGGCCTCGAACAGGTCGGCGGCGGCCAGCAGGGCGCCGTTGGCCCGCCGGGCGCCCTGGCCGACGAACGGGGCCACGGCCGCCTGGCCCGCCGCGTCCTGCTCGGCCGGCCAGACCAGGGTGGCCAGCTTGCCCGCCCGGCCCTTGGCCTCGACCACGGACAAAAGGCGCGCCAGCGAGCCCAGCTGACCCTCCGTCCACGGCGTGATCAGCGAGGCGGTCAGCTGGGCCTGGCTGCGCAGGATCACCCCGTCGGACAGGATCTTCAGCCCGTTGGCCGCCAGGGTCGCGCCGGTGGTGGTGATGTCGACCACCAGTTCGGCCGCCCCCGCGGCCGGGGCTCCCTCGGTGGCCCCGCTGCTCTCGACGATCCGGTAGTCGGCCACGCCGTGGCGGGCGAAGAAGGCCCGCGTCTGGGTGACGTACTTGGTGGCCACGCGAAGACGCCGGCCCGTCCTGGCGAGATGAGCGTGGCCCACCTCGTCGACATCGGCCATGGTGTCGACGTCGAGCCAGCTCTTGGGGGCGGTGACCACCAGATCGGCGCGGCCGAAGCCCAGGGCCCGCAGCAGCATCACCCGGTCGTCCATGTCCTCGCCGCGCTCGCGCAGCAGGTCCTCGCCGGTGACGCCCAGGTGCAGCTCGCCGCTGTCCAGGCCCGCGGCGATGTCGCCGGCCGACAGCAGCCGCACCGACACGCCCGGCAGGCCCGACAGCTCGGCCGAATAGCCGCGCGCGCCGCCCGACATCTCCAGCCGGAAGCCGCACTCGGCCAGCCAGGCCTCGACCTGGTCCTTCAGCCGGCCCTTGGACGGGATGGCGAAGATCATCGGCTCGCTCTTTCCTTGGGGGCTCATTCGCCGCCTCCCGCATAGGCTCGCGCCGGGCGCACCATGCAGCCCACGGCGCCAGTCCCGACCATGCTTTGGGTCTCGCCGCCCAGCCGCCCGGGCAGGCCGTCATAGCGGCCGCCGGCCGCCACCGGCCGCTCCTCGTCGAGCGCGGCGCTGCGCACCTCGAACAGGAAGCCGTCATAATAGCCGAAGGCCCGGCCGAAGGCGGCGGCCAGGGTCATGCGGTCCTCGGGGACGCCGCGCGCCACCAGGCCGGCCAGGCGCCGGCGCCAGCCGTCCAGGGCCGCGTCCAGCGCCCCGCGCTCGCGTCCGCCCAGGGCGGCGATGGCGTCCAGGGCCGCGCCCGGACGGTCGCCGACCGCCAGGAAGGCCCGCACCGCCTCGGCTTCGCCGGCCGACAGCGCCCCGGCCCGGGCGGCCTGGGCCCGCTCGACCAGGCGGTGGGCGATCTCGGCCGGACGGCGGCCGCCGACCGGCTCGATGCCGGCCAGGGACCACAGCTCCTGCAGCACCGCCGAGGCCTCGGCCTCCGGCAGGCCGGCCAGCAGGGCGGCGATGCGGCTCTTCTCCTCCGAGGGCGCGTCCACGCCGCCGTCAAGCTCGATCTTCAGCTGGCGCGGCTTGCCGAACGCCCGCTTCAGCCGCGCGCCCAGCGGCGGCGTCAGGCCCAGGCTGTCGACGAAGGCCCCGAACAGGCTGACATCGCCCAGCAGCAGGGTCAGGTCGTCGCGGCCGCCGGCGGCCGCGCTGGCCCAGGCCAGGGCGGCCATCTCGGCGTCGGCCGCCACGGGATCGCCGGTCTCGAAGGCCTCGATCCCCAGCTGCAGGAACTCCTCGGCCCGGTCCGAGCCACGCGGCGCGACCCGGAACGCCTTGCCCTCGTAGAAGTAGCGCCCGGCGCCGTTCCCCCCCGCCAGGTGCTGGCGCGCCACGGCGACCGTGAAGTCGGGGCGCAGACAGGCCTCCTCGCCCGCGTCGCCCGAGACCACGAACAGGCGCGAGCGCATGGCCTCGCCGGCCAGGTCCAGCAGCAGGCCCAGGGGCTGCAGCACCGGCGCGTCGGTCGGCGCGGCCCCGGCCGCCAGGAACGGAGCGCGGATGGCGTCGAGCGCCTCCGCCGGAATGGAACGCTCGAGCCTCATGCCCCTAACCCCCAAAGTCGCTCGAAGTGATCTTGCGCACCGCCGCGACCAGCTCGCCGCGCGGGATGGTCTGCTGGCCGGGCCGCTCGGCCTTCCAGGCGGCGTTGTCGGCCACCCCGGCCGCCAGCTCGCGGCCAAGATCCAGGTCCTTGATGGTCACCGTGCCGGCCGCGATCTCGTCGCCGCCCAGCATGATCGCCGCCGGCGACAGCCGCCGGTCGGCGTACTTCATCTGCGGCCGCATGCCCGAGGTCCCCAGATAGACCTCGGCCGCGATCCCCGCCGCGCGCAGCTCGCCGGCCACGGCGAAATATTCGCCCATGTGGGCCTGGTCGAAGGCGATGACCACCACCGGCCCCCGCGCCGCCCCGCCCGGCTCGCGTCCCGCCGCCCGCAGGGCGGCCGCCAGGCGCGAGACGCCGAACGAGAAGCCCGTGGCCGGGGTCACCTGGCCGGTGAACCGCGCCACCAGGTCGTCATAGCGCCCGCCGCCGCCGATCGAGCCGAAGCTGACCTTGTTGCCCTTGTCGTCCGTGGTCGACAGCAAGAGCTCGGCCTCGAACACCGCGCCGGTGTAGTATTCCAGCCCCCGGACGATCGACGGCTCGAACGCCGCCTGGTCGTCGGCCACGCCCAGGCTTCGGAGCGCCGCGTCGATCCGCGCCAGCTCCTCCAGCCCCGCGTCGCCCTCGGCCGAGCCGCCGATCACCTCGGCGATCCGGGCCAGGGTGGCCGAGCGCCCGCCGCCGCCGGCCTGGACGAAGTCCAGCACCGAGTCGACCGCCTTGCCGACCAGGCCCGCGCCCTTGGTGAAGGCGCCGCTCTCGTCCAGCCGGCCCTCGCCCAGCAGCAGGCGCACGCCCTCGACGCCCAGGCGGTCCAGCTTGTCGACGGCGCGCAGCACGGCCAGCTTCTGGCCGCCGGTCTCGACCCCGGCCGCGGTCAGCAGGCCGTTCAGCAGCTTGCGGTTGTTGATCTTCAGCACCGCCGCCCCGCGCGGCAGGCCGGCCGCCTCCAGCCCCTCGACGGCCATGGCGATGATCTCGGCGTCGGCCTCGGGACGGGCCGAGCCGACGGTGTCGGCGTCGCACTGGATGAACTCGCGGAACCGGCCCGGCCCCGGCTTCTCGTTGCGCCACACCGGCCCGAAGGCGTAGCGGCGGAACGGCTTGGGCAGGGTCTCCCAGTGCTGGGCGGCGAAGCGGGCCAGGGGCGCGGTCAGGTCGTAGCGCAGGGCCATCCACTGGTCGTCGTCGTCCTGCAGGGCGAACACCCCCTCGTTGGGACGGTCGCTGTCGGGCAGGAACTTGCCCAGGGCGTCGGCATATTCGAACGCCCCGGTATCCAGCGCCTCGAAGCCGTAGCGCTCGTAGACCGCCGACACCGCCTCCAGGATCGCCCGCTCGGCCCGCAGGTCGCGGGCCCGCTTGTCGGCGAAGCCGCGCGGGTTGCGGGCTTCGGGCCGGAAGGTCTCGCCGGAGGTGTCTGGCTGGTCGGTCATGCGCGTCGGGTCCTGATCGTAGGTCTCGACGGATGGCGCTCGTACGAAGCCCCATCCGCCTTGGGCGGGGCTGCGGCTGGGCGTTGCTTAGAGCGAACGGACCCGGCCGATCCCGCGAGGCGAGGTCGGATGGTGGTGGCGGCCGTGATGGTGCGGCGTGCGGGTCATGGTGGGGCGGCTTGTAGCGGATGGCGGGGGTTGGGGGAAGGGGGAGGGCGATATGGAAGCTTCGGCTTTGACTCTTCTCCGAGTCTGAGAAGGTCTGCTTCCAGAATAAGACGACGCTGCAGGCGCAGACTCAGATCTGTCTCATGGCCGAAGTTAGGAATATCCGCTCACGGGGGAGCGTGCCGAGCCATGCCACCACCGGATTGAACCAAGATGCCTACGACAATGCTGAACGTAGCGAGCGAAGAAGCTGTTCGGCGTCTTCGATCTTCGCCAGAAGCTCGCGGTTTCCCTTCAACTCCTGGAGTGTTGCCCAAGGGACCTTCTTCATGGAGTCAACTGCGACATCAAGGTCGTCCGAGAAGTTTCCAGACTTGGGCCGCTCCGCGGCTCCAAGACGAAGCATGGCGGACTCCAAGTCGCCACCGTCAGTCAGGAAGTGCGCCTTAGCTACCGGGTCCGGAAGGATCATTCGCAACCTGCGAAGGTCCTTGGAGTTGGTGATGCGCTTGGCGTTCACTTTCGACACCACCGCGTCCAAGACGCTCGGCGTCAGCAGCTTTTTGCTGACACCCATAAGCTCGCGCGCCCATGTGATGGTCGCGCTCGGATCGCGCAGACTGGTGAAGCGCTGGGACAGCTCGAAAACTTCAACGAGCTTGTCCAACTCTCTCACTGTTATGCCCAGGATATTGGCGGCGCTAGTGCGCCCCATAATGTCGACGAGACGGTAGGCGACCATCTCCTTTTCCTTGGCGTCCCATTCCTTGCGCTGGCGGTGGATATAGATCCAGACCCGGAGCCGATCCTCGTCGGAGAGGGTTCGGTCGGTGACTTCGACCGGTACATGGCGATACTCAGTCTTGCCCTGCTCCAGCAACGCCTTCGAGTTCGACCACCGCCGGTCACCGTCGATGATGCGGAACTTCCCGGGGAAGTCCGGATGGGGTTCGACAAGCAGTGGCTCGAACAGGCCGCCGTTCGCCTCGATCTGGCGTTGTAGTTCCTCGTCCACCTTCGGGCCCATACGCGGCTGGTTTGGGTTCGGTAGGACATCCTCCAAGTCCACCTTGGTCCGGTAGGTGCGCAGCGTTGTGCGGTCTAGGCTGCGCTCCTGAAGCGAGACGACATTGTCGTTGGTTTTGGGGGCGGGCTGGCTCATTGCCCAGGCTCAGCCGCTGATGCGGTGCCGATGATACGGACCCGCTCAACCTCCGCCAAGCCGGCCTGTTGCACCTGAGTGATCTGCTCGGCCATTTCAGCCCGCGCAGTTTCGACCTCAGCCGTTTTGATCACCAAAGCGTCTTGCGCAAGCCGGCTCGCCGCCTTGGCCGCTTCGATCTCGACGTTAGCCGCAATCAGAGCCGCCGCCTTTGCTTCAGCGCGAGCGATCTCCAATTGTTGCTGGGTCTCTAGTTTGTGACGCTCGGCGGCTTCGGTTGTCTCTCGGTCGAACTTTTCCTGAAGGGCGGTGGTGAGCTCGGCAGCCTGCTGACGGGCGCGCTCTTCCAATCGGCGGCGAACCTCTTCAGCCCGCTCATGGGGAATGGGCTGATCGCAAGTCGGGCAGACCTCTCCGACCGGATGAAGATGGTGAACGGACGCAACAGAGGACTGGGGACTCGCCATAGCGACCTCCGATGATGATATTTTCTAGGTCCTATTTTTTCCTATTTACTCCTGAAGTCAAGCGCCGGATGATCATGCCGTTGAACCGGGCAGTCCGGATTCGCGAAATGGAGCTAGAAATGACCAAGACCTACAAACCGGGCCAGAGCGCGCCCCGTTCGGGACAGTACGAAATCGTCGGCCCGCGTGGCGGCGGTACGGGCAAGGAGCGGACCGTCGTCCGCGGCGAACCCCTGCCGCCGACGATGAAGCCGGGCCAAGGCTTCCATCTGGTCGATCCGACCAAGAACGGTGCCGGCCGTCCCTAGTCTTGCTGGGGAGGGGGTGAAGCGCGCCACCCCTTCTTCATCACCGCGACTCGAAATAAGTATCTCTCTCCCCACCGCCGGGGAGGCTGTTCCGGCCCGGCGGCCGGCATCGCCGAAGCCGCCGAACTCCTCTCGCCAGCTCGCCCCCCCCCCGACCGCCCTGGTCGGGACCCAGCCTTACATCTCTCGTAGGCAGCAGCGTGCCGGGCTGGGCAGGTCAGTCAAGGACCGGCCTGCGGCCGGCCGCTCCGCGGCGACGCGGAGCGTCGTCCTTGAGTGACCTGCCCAGCCCGGCGATCGTCTCGCCGTGAGATGTAAGGATGGCTCCCCTTCGTGGGCGAAGGGGGCGCAAGACGGCTGTCATCCCGGACGAGCGCGCAGCGCGACGATCCGGGACCGGGGTGTGAACGCCGGCGCTTGCGGCGGTCCCGGATCGGCGCCCGGCTTCGCCGAGCTTGTCCGGGATGACAGTTCAGGGGACCGGCGGAAGGCCCCTGGCGGGGATAAACCCCGCTCAATCCCCGTCGCCGACGCGAAAAAGGCCAGCCCGTTCAAGGCCCTGCAAGAAAATCAGCGTCACGAGCGCCACCGGGCTCGAGGTCCAGCCATACTGATAGTCGCCCCACCACCGGGGAGGCCGTCCAGCTGGCGACCTGGCGGGTGGCGGGGGCGGTCGAGCGGGAAGCGTCCGCCGGCCGGCGTCGCGGGTCCCGGTGGACCGGTCGGCGGAACGTGGAGGTCCTGGATGGGGCCTCGGGCGGGCCGGACCGGACGGCGGGATCAAACCCTCGGGGCCGAACGGCGACACGCGGCAGGCGCGGGCTGAAATCGCCCGCGCGGTCCGGACGGGGTACGTCGCCCCTCCGCCCGCCGGGGGCCTCCATCGGAGCGGGTTAAGAATCCGCGACCCGAAGGCTCTCGTCCACCGGCCGCGCGGAGCGCTCCGGCCCAGGCCGAAACGGTACACTCCACAACTCTACACCGGGCATGGCCCGGACGCTCCGCCGCCTCCCCAGCCCTCAGCGGGTCAACCGCGTGAGATCGAGAAACCGTGTCCGCCCCATGGGAGGGGCGGAGCCACCCCAGCCTTCATGGAGATTTCGATGAGCAGACCCAAGCCCCCCGCCAACGATCACCTGGCCGCCTTCGGCAAGACGGGCGACGACCTCGACCGCCTGACCGACGCGGAGATCGAGGCCCGGCTCAAGATCCAGGACGCCGCGCTGAGCCGGGCGCTCAAGCTGGAGAGCCTGCGACTGGGCGCGCAGTCCCTGGCCCGCCTGGAGGCGGCGGCGCGCAAGGACCCTCCCTGACCGTCGGCGCGCCCCGTGCCCTTTTCGTTGTCATCCCGGAAGCCTCGCGGAGGCTGTCCGGATCCAGGGGGCTGGGCGAAGGCCTTGCGGTTCACCTGGGTCCCGGACAAGCGCTGCGCGCTTTCCGGGATGACAACGGAAACGAACAGATCTTTCCAAGTCTTAACGGCGCCGTCCTCAGTGTTATCCACAGCCACGCCCAATCCACCAACATGAACGTCATGTAATGTGACGCCGAAGTAATCCACCTTTCCGGCTTGTAACTTGAGATGAAGGTCCGCGGCCGGCAGTTATCGCCTCACATCTGAGGGGATGACATCGATGACCAAGAGCCTGCTGCTGGCGAGCGCCGCCGCCCTGATCCTGACCGGCGCCACCGCCGCCCGCGCCGCCGACGCCGCGCCGCAGGCCGCCCAGGTCCCGGTCCCGACCGGCCCGACCGACAAGGCCCCGCTGGACGACGCGACCCAGAAGGGCGTGCTGGTCTTCACCCCCGACTTCTTCGCCGCCCAGCGGCCCAACACCGCCCTGGACATGGTCGACCGGGTGCCCGGCTTCACGGTCGACGACGGCGCGGGGACGCGCGGCTTCGAGGGGGCGGTCGGCAACATCCTGATCAACAACAACCGCCCGGCCTCGAAGAACGACGCCGGCTCGGACGTGCTGGAGCGCACCCCGGCCAGCCAGGTCGACCGCATCGAGCTGATCCGCGGCGGGGCGCCGGGCATCGACATGCAGGGCTATTCGGTGGTGGTGAACGTGATCCTGAAGACGGCCGCCAGCCGCCAGTCGATCGTCACCTGGAACGCCGGCCTGTTCGACGGCGGCCACGACGTCTGGGGCGGCAGCTACCAGTTCACCGCCAAGAGCGGCGAGCGCAGCTGGAGCGTGCTGCTCAGCGACGGCACCTCGACCAGCGACTCCAACGGCGTGGGCCGCAACATCCGCCGCGACGCGACAGGGGCGGTGCTGCGCGACGAGGCCTTCATCAACGACGGCTGGGGCGGCGGCGACTCGGCGCGGGTCAACTATTCGGGCCCGCTGGCCGGCGGCAAGGTCGAGGCCACGGCCGAATACGGGGTCCACGACTGGCGGGAGTGGCAGAGGATCAGTTCGCCGGGCGTGCTGCGCACCAGCGACTACGCCGAGGACACCAAGTCGGGCGAGCTGGGCGTGACCTATATCCGCCCGCTGAAGCCGAAATGGACGCTGGAGACCCGGGTCATCCACCAGTTCGAGAGCTTCGACGACGTGGCCACCGGCGCCGACAGCCAGGCGGGGCTGGACCAGCGCTTCACGGCCAAGGGCGACTCCTCGGAATCGATCGTCCGGGCCCTGGTCCGCCACGAGCGCGGCGCCGGCCTGACCATCGAGGCCGGCGGCGAGCTGGCCTACAACATGCTCGACACCCACCAGACCTATGCCGAGAACGGCCAGGCGATCGACCTGCCCAGCGCCTCGGTCAAGGTGGAGGAACTGCGTGGCGAGGCCTTCACCAAGGCCACCTGGCGAGTGAACCCCAAGCTGACCCTGGAGGGCGGGCTGCGGCTGGAGACCTCGACGATCAAGCAGTCGGGCGACGCCTCGAACAAGGAGAGCTTCTTCTACGCCAAGCCGCGCTTCCAGGCGACCTGGACGCCCAAGGCCAACCACCAGGTGCGGTTCCGCTTCGAGCGCGAGCTGGGCCAGCTGGACTTCGAGGACTTCGCCGCCTCGTCCGACCTGGACGACGGCAATGTCTATGGCGGCAATGTCGACCTGCGGCCCGAGCAGCGGTGGATCTCGGAAGTGACCTTCGAGCGGCGGTTCTGGGGCGAGGGCATCGTCTCGGTCGGCTATCGCCACGACGAGATCATCGACGTGATCGACCGCCTGCCCCTGGACGGCGGGCTGTCGGCGGTGGGCAACATCGGCAACGGCACGCTGGACCGGCTGTCGGTCAACATCGTGGTCCCCACCGACAGGTGGGGGATCAAGGGCGGCCGCGTCACCTTCAAGAACGACTGGAACGAGACCCACGTCACCGACCCGACCACCCACCGCGACCGGCCGATCTCGGACGTCCGCCCCACCCAGGCCAATATCGGCTTCCAGCAGGACATCGCCACCTGGAAGACCCAGTGGGGGATCAACTGGCTGCCGAAGCTGGGCCTGGACACCTTCGATCCCGACCAGACCGGCGGCTGGCGCGGCGCGGCCTATTTCGAGACCTTCGTCGAGTACAAGCCGACCCCGACCCTGTCGCTGCGGGCCCAGCTGAACATGTGGGACGACTTCGTCATCCGCCGCACGGTCTATGCCGACCGCGACACCCGGGCGGTGGCCTTCACGGAGGAACGCGACATCAATCCGCGGACCTTCTGGACGCTGCGGCTGCGCAAGACGTTCTAGGGCATGGCCCGTTCAACCCTCAGGCGGCGTAGTAGCCCCGAGGATGGTGATGGGCGATCTCGATGGTGATCCGGTCAGGGTCCTCGAACATCAGGCCGCAATAGCCGTCGCGATAGCCGGTCTCGTAACGGCCGGCCCCCAGCAGCGGAACGCCCAGTCCGGTGAGATGGCGCTCCATGGCGTCCAGGTCGGCCTTGTCAGGCACCGACAGGGCGAAGTGGTGCAAGCCCGGCGCCTTGCGGTGATGGGGCCGAGTCAGGAAGCGGTGCTCGACCTGGGCCAGGACGATAACCAGATCAGCGCCATTGGTCAGCCGCCGGTAGCGGTTGGCCTCGCCGTCCGCGGCGACGAACCCCAAGGGCCCCAACGCCGCCAGATAGAAGGCTTCCGATCGCGCCAGGGACGAGACGTTGAGCGCCAAGTGGCTGAACCGCGCCTGCGGCATGCGATCTCCCGGAGACCGTGAGGGCGACAACCGACGCCGCCCTCCAAGCCCGACCCGCCCTAATGGACCACGACCTCGCCGTGATGTCGATGGAACAGGGTGAGGACGTCATAGGCCAGAACCTTGCCCTTGACGTCCTTGGCGTCGGTCTCGATCACAGCCGACCGCAGCCCCTTGATCGTCACGTTGGTGACGACCACGGCCGGATCGTCGAACGAGACCCGGACCTTGCCCGGCTCAAGATCGCAGTCCGCCTCGATATTCAGCTCGACCTTGGATCCCCGAGCCCTTGCCGTGGCCTTCGGCAGAGGCAAGGGCATGTCCCAGGTCTCGAAATGCAGACGCGAGGTGATGGGATCGCCCAGGTCGTTGGCCTCCAGGAACAGGTAGTCCATGCTGACCATGTTGGGCTTCTGGCCGCTACTGTAGCACTCGGACGCGGTGAAGCCCGCCACCAACGGCATCTCGTAGTTCAGCAGGGCCGATTGGGGGAAATAGATCCCGCCGGCCGACGAGTTGCTGGAGAACAGCTGGCCGTCCTCGGTGCTGAGCACCATGATCAGGCCGTGCCCGTCGGAGACGCCGTTGCCGAAGCTCTTCTGGCTGCCCACCGTGCTGGGGAACACCTCGACCGTCACCTTCTTGGTGACGCCCGCGACCCGGATCGCCTCGACCAGAGCATTTTCGCGAACCACGTAGTTCACCGCCAGGGCTTCCTTGTGGCTGCTCAGGGACAGGGGCACGTGGAAGCCGCCCCCCTTGTCAACGATCGGCTTGGCGTAGCCGGGTACGGTTTCGAAGCCGTCCTGCAGACCCGAGATGTCGATGGGCTGGGGCTTGGAATAGGCGCGCCCACCGTCCGTCGAACGGAACAGGGCCGGCACGGGCTTGCCCTTCGACAGCAGGTCCACACGGGCCAGGACCTCGTCGCCCGATATGGCGAACGAGACGCCGCCCAACGTGTCGGCCGTAACCGCGATCTCGTCGCCCAGCTTGCCCTTCTCGATCCGCCGCAGGAACAGTTGGCCGGACTTGCGGTCCTTGTAGCCAAGAACGCCGAACGGCGCGGCCTTGGTCTGGACGTGGCCAACGGGCGCCTGGCTGAAGGCGAGGAAGGGGAAGTCGACGTCGGTCGCCTTGGTCTTGACCGCGACGCCATCCAGCCACAGCGTCCGCGCGCCCGGCTCGCCGGAGATCCAGGCGACGCTGGGCTGGCCCGAGAACTTGTCCAGGGCGAGCGAATAGCGCCACACGCCATCGCGCGCCAGAACGCGCTTTTCGATGCGCAGGCCGGCGTTCCGCTCGACGTGGGGCCCCGCATATTGGCTGAGCACCAGACTGCCCGCCTCGACGCCGGCCGCCCAGGTGACGCGGCGCATGTCGTCGCGGGTGATACTGACCTGCGGTCCCAGCAGATAGCGGTCGCTGTTGACCTGGTTGGACAGAATCCGCTCCTGGTGAACCGCGCCTTCCGGCAGCCAGTTGCGGGCAAGAATCTCGCGGGGAGTGCTTCGACCATCGAAGAAGGCGTCGGAATAGCCCTTGCTCCGGACCGCTGCATCGGCGCCATATCCAAGTCCGGTCTTGGCGCTTTGCTCAAGCCGAGTGATCACGCGCATGGCGTATCCTCCTTTGGATGAAGTGTTTTATTGCACGAAGGAAAGCGTGAGTTTGCCGACATGGGCACGAACTCAGGACGCAACTTTGTCGGGCAATTAAATAAGACGCTCAACTTAAGGGGAGGTCAAGCACCCTTCTCGCGCGAGCTGGCGCACGCCGACGGACCGGCCACGCATTGGCGTGGCCGTCGTGGTCGACGAACCAAGGAAGCTGAGGCCTGGGCGGCCCCCGCGCGCAGGGTGGAGAGGCGTTTAAACCTTCAACCGCCCGATCAGGGCCGTGGTCGACGGATCATGCTCGCCCACGGCCCCGCTCTCCAGCTCCGGCAGGATGCGGCCGGCCATCACCTTGCCCAGCTCCACGCCCCACTGGTCGAAGCTGTTGACGCCCCAGATCACGCCCTCGACGAAGGTCTTGTGCTCATAGAGGGCGATCAGGGCGCCGAACGTCCGGGGCGTCAGGCGGTCCATCAGCACCAGGGTCGAGGGGCGGTTGCCGGCGAAGGTGCGCTGGGGCGCGAGCGTCGCGATCTCGGCCTCGGGGACGCCCTTGGCCTGGAGCTCGGCGACCACGTCCTGGGTGGAGCGTCCCACCATGAAGGCCTCGGCCTGGGCCAGCAGGTTGGACAGCAGCTTCTCGTGCATGCCGGCCGGGCCCTCGTCGGACCTGGCCACGCCGATCAGCTCCATCGGGGTGATGTCGGTTCCCTGGTGCATGCACTGGAAATAGGCGTGCTGGACGTTGGTGCCCTCGTCGCCGAACACCACCGTGGCCGTGCCGCGCTTGACGGGCTTGCCGTCCGACCCGACCGACTTGCCGTTGCTCTCCATCTCCAGCTGCTGGAGGAACGAGGCCAGGCGGCGCAGGCGGTGCGAATAGGGCACGACCGAGCGGGCGCGGCGGTCCAGGCCGTTGCGGTTGAAGATCTGGGCCAAGGCGATCAGCACCGGGGCGTTGGCCTCCAGCGAGGCCGTGCGGAAGTGCTGGTCCATCTCGGCCGCCCCGTCCAGGAAGCCCTGGAACACGTCCCAGCCGCAGGCCACGGCCACCGACAGGCTGACCGACGACCACAGGGAATAGCGGCCGCCGACCCAGTCCCAGAAGCCGAACACCCGGTCGTCGGCCACGCCGAAGGCGGCGGTCTTGTCCAGGGCGGTGGAGATGGCGGCCAGGTGCTGGTTGGCGCCGGTCTCGCCCAGGGCGGCGGCCAGCCAGGCGCGGGCCGCGCCGGCGTTGGCCAGGGTCTCCTGGGTGGTGAAGGTCTTGGAGACGACGATGACCAGGGTCTGTTCCGGATCCATGTCGGCCGTGGTCAGGGCGAACTCGGCGCCGTCGACATTGGCCACGAAGCGCAGGTCGATCTCGGGCTTGACCGGGCGCAGGGCGTCCCACAGCAGGCGGGGGCCCAGGTCGCTGCCGCCGATGCCGATGTGCAGGATGGCCTTGAACGGCTTGCCGGTCGCGCCCTTGATCGCTCCGGACCGGACGGCCTCGGCGAAGGCCTTCATCCGGGCGCGGACGGCCTCGACCTCGGCCATGACCGGGACGCCGCCGGCCCTGACGTCAGCGTCGGCCCTGGCGCGCAGGGCGGTGTGCAGGACGGCGCGGCCCTCGGACGAATTGATCGCCTCGCCGCCGAACATCCGGGCCCGGGCGCCCTCGACATCGGCCGCATGGGCCAGGTCCAGGGCCGCCTCGAGGCCGGCCTCGTCCCAGGCCTGCTTGCTGAGGTCGATGTGCAGACCGGCGACGTCCAGGGTCAGGGCCTCCAGCCGCCGCGGCTCGGCGTCGAAGAACTCGACGATGCGCTTTTCGCCGGCGGCCTTGGCGGCGGCTTCCAGGCGGTTCCAGGCGGCGTCGAGATCGGCCATGCGGGCGTTCCTTTCGGTGCGGTTGGTAAATCGGCGTTTACCCGGGCGGGCTTACCAAACCCCTGCCGCCGCGTCATGAAGACCAATGACGTTTTTCGCGGGGAGAGCTCCATGTCCTGTGACGCCGTCGCCTTTTCCGCCATGCTCTGGTTCGCCTCGAGCAGCCCGGGACTCCAGGCCGTCGATCCGGCCCCGGCCGTGGTCCAGCAAGGGCAAGCCCCGGCCTCGGTGGCCGGCGAGCCGCTGTTCATCGACATCGTCGGCCGGGCCAAGGGACTGAAGGCCCAGACCGAAGCCTATCGCGCCGGCCTGCCCAAGGATCCGGCCGCCGTCGCCGCGGCCCTGAAAGGCTTCGACGTCTTCCAGGGCAGGATCGCCGAGCTGTCGGCCCTGGACATGAAGGGCCACGTGACCCTGAAGGCGCGCGGGGCGGTCGACGATCTCAAGTGCATCCTGCGCGGCATCAGCCAGGATCTGCCGGAAAAGCTGAAGGCCGTGGGCGAGGCCAGGACCGTCAAGGACCAGGACCTGGCCCTGCGCGACATGGTCTATCTGCTCAACGACAATGTCGAGGTGATCACCGCCCCGCCGCAGCCGGCGGCTTAGCCGGTCCAGCGTCCAACAGGCTTGTCATCCCGGAAGCCTCGCGGAGGCTGTCCGGGACCCAGGGGACTGGGTAAAGGCCTTGCGGTTCACCTGGTCCCGGACAAGCGCTGCGCGCTTTCCGGGAGGACAACCAGGGGGCCTTGCGTGGACCCTGAGTTCTCAAACGACGCGCACCCTCGCTTTGGGGGCATGCCTCAAGCATCCTTGTACTTCACCGAGCACCCGTACGGCTGGCTGTAGGCCACGGCCACCTTGCGACCGGCCTTGACGTCGTTGAGGGCGGCGGCGACGTAGTTCTTGGCCGTCTTCAGGTCCTCGACCCTGGCGCTGGGCGTGTCATCGATGGCGCCCTCGTAGACCACCTGCCCCTCGCGATCGATGACGAACATGTGCGGCGTGGTCTTGGCCTTGTAGGCCGTGGCCACCACCCCCTGCGGGTCCAGCAGCATCGTGGTGGGCTTGGCGCCCTTGGCGTCCAACCAGGTCTTGGCGGCCGCGCCGTCGGGGAAGTAGCCCTGCTTGCCCGGGGCCGACGAGGCCACCGACAGCCAGACCACGCCGTCGGCCCGCGCCGCCTGCTGCAGCCCCTGCATGTTGCCCGAATAGTGCTTGCGGACGTAGGGGCAGCCCTCGTTGACCCATTCCAGCACCACGACCTTGCCCTTGAACTCGGCCAGGGAGCGGGTCTTGCCGTCAACATCGACGGCGGTGAAGGCCGGCGCGGGCCGGGCCTGGGCCAGGGACGGGATCGCCAGCATCAGCCCAGGCAGGCCGGCGGCGACGAGGCGGCGAGTGATCGGCATGGCGTTCTCCGAGACAGGAAGGCCCCCGCGCGGAGGATTCCACAAAACCGCGTTTCGCGAAAGACTCGCAACAGAAGGCCGCCATCGCCGCACCTTCGCCATTGACGCTTGATAGGGCGCGGCTTGCCGTCCAGAAGATCGCCTCCTCCCGAGACCCGTCCGCCGACCATGCCGCCGAAGTTCAGATCCGCCGCCGCCCTCGCCCTCGGCCTCGTCCTGGCCAGTTGCGCCACCGAGACCAAGACCACGGTCTTCGTGCCGGTGGTCGCCCCGACCCCGCCCAGCTCGCTGACGCCCCAGCCGGTGATGCTGTTCAACCAGACCAAGGACGGCCGCAAGCTGTTCACCCTGGACGCCGAGTTCCCCTATTGCGACGTCGAGACCGGCAAGCTGATCGTCGTGCCCCGGTGGTACGTCACCGACTTCGCCAGCGTACCCTGGTACGGCCAGGGCTTCGTCGACCCGCAGGGGCCGACGGCGCGGGCGGCCATCGTCCACGACTGGCTCTACACGATCGGCGAGCCGGGCAAGCGCGAGGAGGCCGACGCCATCTTCCTGCGGGCGATGCTGAAGTACGGCGTGCCGCCGTTCCAGGCCAATATCGCCTACAAGGCCGTGCGGATCGGCGGCGAGAAGGGCTACGGCCTGCCCACCGACTGGCGGTTCACCGACCCCAAGCGCCAGGACCTGTTCCAGCCCCCGCCGTTTCCCAAGCCCAGGACCGGAGCGGTGCGGATCCTGCCGCGCTGCCAGGGCTTCGGCGCCCTGATCCAGTCGGGCTGGCGGGCCTATCCGATCAAGGCCCCGGCCGTGGTCGCCCCGCCGCCGGTGGTGGTGACGCGGACCCCGCTGGACCAGGTCAAGGACCGGCTGCCGTTTGGGGGCAAGGGCGAGAAGAAGAAGTAAGGGGAGAGCCCCCTCAGTCGCTTCGCGACAGCTCCCCCAGAGGGGGAGCATCCCGCTGTATTAGATCCTCCCCCTCTGGGGGAGGTGGCCCGAAGGGCCGGAGGGGGCCTTGGCCGCCCTACCCCTTGGCCGCCTTCTCCACCGCCTCGATCACCAGCCCCTCGGTCAGCAGCTGCGGCAGGACCGCGGGCTCACCGCCGCCCTTGGGATAGACTAGGTACAGCGGCACGCCGGCCCGGCCGTGCTCGGCCAGGGCGGCGGCGATGACGGCGTCGCGCTTGGTCCAGTCGGCGCGCAGCAGCACGGCGTCCGAGGCCTTGAACGCGTCGACCAGGCGCTGGCCCTTCAGGGCGGTTCCCTCATTGACCTTGCAGGTCACGCACCAGTCGGCGGTGAAGTCGACCATCACCACCTTGCCCTGCGCCTGCAGCGCCTTGACCTTTTCGGGGCTCCAGGCCTCGGCGGCCAGGCCGGGACCGGACGGGAGCGCGGCGCTCGGCGCGGGGGAAGCGGCGGCGGGCGCGGCGCGGACGCCGGCCGCCGCCAGGGCCACGGCGGCGACCAGGGACAGGGCCGCCAGCACGAACGGAACCGCCGCGCCCTTGCCCTCGATGCGCCGGCCCTGCCCTAGGCCGTAGAGCCAGGCGGCGAAGGCGATCAGAACGCTGGCGGCCAGCAGGGCGGCCAGGGGGATCGCCCCGGTCTGCTGGCTGTAGACCCAGGCCAGCCAGGCGGCGGTGGCGTACATCGGGAAGGCCAGGCCCTTCTTCAGCACGTCCATCCACGGACCGGGGCGCGGCAGCCGGGCCAGCAGGCCGGGGATGAAGGCCAGCAGCACGAAAGGCGCGGCAAAGCCCAAGGCCAGGCCCAAAAACACCAGCAGGGCGGCCAGCGGCGGCTGGGTCAGGGCGAAGCCCAGGGCGCCGGCCATGAACGGCGCGGTGCAGGGCGCGGCGACGACTACCGCCAGGGCGCCGGTCAGGAACGAGCCGCCAAGCCCCGAACCGCTCGCGCCGGACGCCACGCCCTGCACCGAGGCGCCGACCTCGAACACGCCCGACATGTTCAGGGCCACCAACAGCATCAGCAGGGCCAGGCCGGCGACCACCGCCGGCGACTGCAGCTGGAAGCCCCAGCCCACCGCCGCCCCGCCGGCCCGCACGGCGATCAGCAGGCCGGCCAGGACCAGGAAGGTGACGACCACCCCGGCCAGGAAGGCCAGGCCCTGGACGCGGGTCCGGCCGGCGTCATGGGCGTGGGCGGTCAGGCTGGCGGCCTTCATCGACAGGATCGGGAAGACGCAGGGCATCAGGTTGAGGATCAGGCCGCCGAGGAAGGCGAAGACCACGGCCAGAGGCAGCCCCAGGGCGGCGCCCTGGGCGGTTCCGTGGGCCTTGGTCGGGGCCGCGGGCGGCGCGCCCAGGCCGCCGGCCTCGGCCGGGATCGCCCCCGGCGTGGCGGTGATCTCATAGGCCGCGCCGTTCAGGGCCAGGACGCCGGCCAGTTCCGTCGGCTTCTGCTCGGCCTGGGTGAAATCATAGCCGGGGGTCAGCGACAGGGTCAGGCCCTCGGGACCGCGCTCGATCGCCTGCTCGGGCGGATGCTCGATGACCTTGCCGGAATAGGGATAGAAGAACGCGCCCGAGACGTCGGCGCCCTTCAGCGGCGCGCCGGTCACGGCCAGTTTCAGCACCGAGCCCTCAAGCTGGAAGACCGCCTTCAGCCCGGCCGGCTTGGGCGCCCTGGCCAGGGTCTCGGCGACCTTGGCGCCCCACTTCGGATCGGCCTGAGGCGTTCCCGCCACCACCGGCAGGGTCAGGGTGACGACGGCGTCCTCGGGCACGCAGACCTGCTCGCAGACCAGGAAGGCGGCGGCCGCCTTCAGGGTGACCACCGAGCCGACCCGGGCGCTGGCCGGCACGCTGATCGGCACGGGCAGCAGCACCTCGCCGGTATAGGCGAAGTCCAGCAGCGGCCCGACACGGCTCTTCTCCGGGGTCGGCCAGACGATGTCGCCGGCGGTCCAGCCGGCCGGCAGGGTCCAGACGATGCGGGTGGCGTCGCCGGCGTCGCCCGGATTGCGCCAATAGGTGTGCCAGCCGGGCTGGATCTTCTGGCGCAGGGCCACATAGACCGTCGAGCCCGGCGCGGCCCCGGCTTCCTGCGAGACCAGCTCGACCTCGATGTGGCCGGTCTGGACCGGGTCGGCCTTCGCCGTCCCCGTCAGGGCGGGCGCGCCCAGCAGCAGGGCGATCACCAGCGCCGGCAGGACGGCGAACAGCTTTCGAAGCGACATGAACGGGTTCCAGGCTCGGCCCAAGACAAGATGGGCAAGACACATGACCTCTCCAAGCGCTCTCGACAATGGCCAAGCCGCCGTGATCAGGTCGGTGACCCGCGTTCGCAACAGAGTCGCCCGTCCATGCCCGCTTCCTTCGACGACATCGAGATCGGCCAGGTGGTCGCCCTGGGAACCACGGTCGTCGACGGCAAGGCGCTGGACGCCTTCTGCGCGGCCTTCCAGCCGGGCTGGCCGGCGGCCAGCGGCGCGCCCGACACCATGGTCTTCGCCATCTGGTCGAAGCTGGACGCCGAGGCCAGCGCCGCCTGGCCCCAGACCAAGCGGGTCGGCGTCGACGCCCTGCGCTGGCTGCGCAACCCGCCGGCCGGCGAGCTGCTGCGCGGCCGCATGACGGTGATGGGCAAGGACCCGGTCGGCGAGGGCAAGGGGATCGTCATCGCCCAGCACGATCTGCTCGACGAGGCGGGCCGGCTGGTCTTTTCATGCCTGACGCGGAGCATCTTCGCGCGGTGAAACGAAAAAGGCGGCGGACCGCATGGATCCGCCGCCTCTTCGACACCGTGAAGCGTCGAGCCTAGTTCAGCGCGCCGTTGGCGACCTGTTGCTGCTGGCGGATGGTGGCCAGGGCGATCAGGCGGTCCCAGCCGATCAGCGACACCAGGTGCGCATAGATCTGGGCCAGGGCGCCGCTGGCTTGCAGCTCCTTGATCTTCTCGGCCGGCAGGGCGTTCAGCTTCTCTTCCGAGACGCCGAAGTACTCGGCCACGGTCTGCGGCTCGCCCGGCTGGCCGTTGGCGTCCATCGGGGTGAAGACGGCCTTCTTCAGTTCGAAGAGGTCGTTGTCCTTCAGCAGCTGCACGAACGAGTCGGTGCGGCGGCGCTCGACCTCGAAGTCGTCGCAGAACTTGATGCAGTTCTGGGTGTATTCGGTGGGCTCGCCCTTCTCGTCGAACAGCGGGGTCTGGCCGCCTTCGGCCAGCAGGTCCGAGCCGCGGTCGATGCAGACGATCAGGCGGTCCTGGCTCTCGTCATTGGCCAGGACGAACGGATAGCGGCGGATATAGGCCGGGATGTAGGCGCCGGCCTCGAAGGCGCCGTCGGCCTGGATGAACAGATTCTCGCCGGTGTTCAGGCCCATCACGGCCAGCGGCACGCGGTCCTCGCCGGCGAAGATCACCGGATAGGTCAGGGCGGCCGGGGCGAATTCGGTCACGGCCAGCGGCACGGCGGTGCCGCTCAGGGCGAAGCTGTACGGCTTGTCCTTGTGGACCAGGGCCAGCTTGGCGTGCTGCTCGCGGTTCAGCGGCTCCGGCGAGGAATAAAACAGGACGTTGCCGGAGATGCCGCCGGCGGGTTGGGTCGTTTCCATGAACAGCTCGACAAAAGGCTAGTGAACGGACGCCCATTGCGCTCAGGCGGCCTTTAAAGGTCTGGCGCTTCTAGCCGATCCCGAGGGGGCCCGCAATCGACCCCTCCGCCGCGCGGTCTGGCGCCGTTCTCGTCGTCGCACCAAGCTTGACGAGGCCCCTCGTCCCCGCTCTGTGGCGAGAGGATCGATCGGAGGCCGCCCATGACCCGAACCGCGCTGTTGCCCGCCGCCGTTGCGGGCGTCCTGCTGATAGGTTGCTCCCCGACCCAGGGTCTGTTCTCGCCTCCCAAGGCGCCGCCCTACGCCGTCAGCCCCAGCACGGCCAGCTGGACCAAGCCGCCGGCCGGCTATCTGAGGACCGGCATGAACCTGGATGGGGCCCTGATCGTCGGCCCGCCGCCGGCCCCGGACTCGCCGCGCGGCAAGGCCGACCGGGCGACCTTCGAGGCCACCCGCAAGCTGGCGGGCACGCCGGCCTGGGACCGGGCCATCGCCGACGCCGACCTGTCGGGGGCGCACGGTTTCAAGAGCTTCTCCTGCGTGGCCGGCGTAACGATCGGCCCGGAGGCCACCCCGACCCTGGCCAGGCTGTTGCTGCGGATGACCGACGACGCCGCCACCCTCTACCAGCCGGCCAAGGCCGCCTTTCAGCGTCCGCGCCCGCCGGTCGGCAACACCCGCCCGATCTGCGTGCCGCGCGAAAAATGGATCGAGACCGACGGCTCCTATCCGTCAGGCCACGGCCTGGTCGGCTGGTCCTGGGCCCTGGTGATCTCCGAGGTCGCCCCCGAGCACGCCAGCGCCGTCCTGGCCCGCGGCCGCGAATTCGGCGACAGCCGCGTGGTCTGCGGCGTGCACTATCCCAGCGACCTCGAAGCCGGCCGCTACCTGGGCTCGGCCATGGTCTCGCGGCTGCACCAGGATCCGGCGTTCATGGCGGATCTGGCGACGGCGCGGGCGGAGGTGGCGGCGTCGAAGGCCCGAGGGGCGCCGACGGGGTGCGCCGCCGGCTGACACTTGCCCCTACGGGTCGCTTCGCGACCGTCTTCCCCCGGAGGGGGAAGAGCGCTCCGGTGCGCAGGCTTCGCCCCCTATGCGGGCGAACAGACCGCGAAGCGGTCAGGTGGGGGCAAGTCGGTGGGCCATCCTCGGCCACCCCACGAACACCACATGCGGCTTCAGCGGATCGCTCTCGGCCAAGCCCGGATGCTCGAAATCCCGCGCCGGATCGTGGACCATCCCCAGGCGCCGCATCACCGCCTGCGACGCCAGGTTGGTCCTGGCCGTGAAGGCGACGATCTCGTCGATGCTCAGGTCGAAGCCGTAGTCCAGGGCCGCCCGGGCCGCCTCGGTGGCGTAGCCCTGGCCCCAGGCGTCGGGGGCGAACCGCCAGCCGATCTCGACCTGGCCGGCCAGCGGGTTGGGTTCGGGCACGTGCCAGATCCCGGTCAGGCCGATCACCCGCCCGTCGGCCTTGCGCTCCACCGCCCAGAAGCCGAAGCCGTGATCGGCGATGTGGGCCAGGACGCGGTCGACGAAGGCGTCGCTCTCGGCCCGGTCGCGCGCTCCGCCCAGCCAGGCGCCGACCCTGGGATCGGCGTTGAGGGCGGCGATGGCGTCGCGGTCGGCGTCGATCGGCGCGCGCAGGACGAGCCGGTCGGTGTGGATCACGCCGGCCGGCCGTTGGCCAGGCTCGTATAGAGGTCCGGCCGCCGGTCGCGGAAGAAGCCCCAGGCCGCGCGGTGGGTCTGCAGGAAGTCCAGGTCGAAGGTCGCGGCGACGATCCCCTCGTCGGCCCGGCCCAGCTCGCTGACCAGATCGCCGCGATGGTCGGCGACGAAGGACGAGCCGTAGAAGGTCTGGCCGCCGTTCGGATAGCCGTCCCAGGGCTCGAAGCCGATGCGGTTGGCGCCGACCACCGGGATCACGTTGCTGACGGCGTGGCCCTGCATGGCCCGCCGCCACGGCAGGGCGGTATCGAGGCTCGGGTCGTGCGGCTCGCTGCCGATGGCGGTCGGGTAGAACAGGCACTCGGCGCCCATCAGCGCCATGGCCCGGGCGGCCTCGGGGTACCACTGGTCCCAGCAGATGCCGACGCCCAGGCGGCCAAAGCGCGTGTCCCAGACCTTGAAGCCCGTGTCGCCCGGCCGGAAATAGTACTTCTCCATGTAGCCGGGGCCGTCGGGGATGTGGCTCTTGCGGTAGAGACCCAGCAGCGACCCGTCGGCGTCGGCCATCACCAGGCTGTTGAAATAGTGCGGGCCTTCCTTCTCGAAGATCGAGATCGGGATGACCACGCCCAGCTCGCCGGCCAGGGGGGCGATGGCCTTGACCACCGGGTGCTCGCGCCACGGATGGGCTTCCGCGAACCAGCGCTCCTCCTGGGCGACGCAGAAGTACGGCCCCTGGAACAGCTCGGACGGCAGGATCACCTGGGCGCCCTTGGCGGCGGCCTCGCGGATGAAGTGCTCGGTCTTCTTGATGTTGGCCTGCAGGTCCATCCCGTACGCGGTCTGGATCGCGGCGACGCTGAGGGTGCGGGTCATTCGCCGGGCTCCTGTTGGCTGATGCAGTGGAACGAGCCGCCGCCGGTCAGGATGGCGGTGGAGGGCAGGCCGATCACCTCGCGCTCGGGGAACAGGCCGCGGATCACCTCGACGGCGAAGGCGCCGGACTCCTCGGCGTAGATCGGCACGATCACCGCCTCGTTGGCGATCAGGAAGTTCATGTGCGAGGCCGGGATGACCTCGCCGTCCTCGTCCAGGATCCGGCCCGGCGAGGGGATGCGGACCACCTGCAGGGGCGAGCCGCGGCTGTCGGTCATCGCGCCCAGGGCGCGGGCGGTCTCGGCATAGACCTCTGCGTTGGGGTCGTCGGTCCCGAAGGCCATCGGGCAGGCCACCACGCCCGGCGCGACGAAGCGGGCCAGGTTGTCGACATGGCCGTCGGTGTGGTCGTTCAGCAGGCCGTCGCCCAGCCACAGCACCTTCCGGGCCCCCAGGGCCGCGGCCAGGGCGGCGGCGGCCTTGGCCTCGTCCCAGTCGCCGTTGCGGTTCTCGTTCAGCAGGCACTGGCGGGTGGTCAGGATCGTGCCCTGGCCGTCATGGTCCAGGGCCCCGCCCTCCAGGACGAAGGGGTTGCGGGTCAGGGGCGCGCCGCTGGCGGCGGCGATCTGCTCGGCGACGATGTCGTCGCCTTCCAGCTGGTACTTGCCGCCCCAGCCGTTGAACCGGAAGCCGGCCGCCACCGCGCCGCCGGCGGTCTCGGTGAAGATCGGGCCGGTGTCGCGCAGCCAGATGTCGCCGAACTGGCCGCGGACGATCTCGACCGCGGTGTCGGACAGCCGGGCGCGGGCGGCGGCCTCGGCCTCGTCGCCGACCACCATCAGGCGCACCCGCTCGCCGCCAGGGCCGGCCAGGGCGCGCGCCAGGGCGGCGACCTCGTCCTGGGCCTGGTCGAGGTCTTCCTGCCAGAGCTCGGCGTGGCTGGGGAAACCCACCCACATGGCGCGGTGCGGAGCCCACTCGGCGGGGACGGTCGGGGTCATGGCGGAAACCTGGATCGAAACGGGAGGCGCAAATGGGCCGGGACAGCCCCGGGGTCAAGCCGCCCTTCTAGAGCATTTTCAAGCGAAGTGGATTCCGGTTCGCGTGAAGGAAATGCGTCAAGGCCGGGAAGCAAACGGGGGCGACAAAAGAAAAAGGGCGGCCCGTTTCCGGACCGCCCTCGTTCTCAAGTCCGCTGTACGCTGCGCTTAGAACGCGGCGTGCAGGGTGATGCTGGCCGTGCGCGGATAGCCCGGCTGGCCCAGGCCCGTGCCCGACGGGTTCACGGCCAGGTCGCCGAGGTACTTCTCGTCGGCCAGGTTCTTCACGTTGATCTGGACGTAGGTGTCCTTCAGGCCGAAGCCGTCCAGCTTGTAGCGGGCGTCCATGTCCAGCAGGGCGTAGTGCGGCACCTTTTCGGTGTTGACCAGGTTGGTCCAGCGCTCGCCGATGTACTTGGCTTGGACGCCGAGGCTGAGCGCCTCGGTGATGTCCCAGTCGACGCGAACGGCGCCCTGGTACTTCGGCGCTTCGTAGAGTTCCTTGCCCTTGGTCAGCAGGATCGTGCCCAGCGCGGTGCCGGGGATGTTCTCCTGCATTTCCGAGTCCGCGTACGAGAACGAGGCGTAGAAGCTGATGTAGTCTTCCGGCTTGACGCCGAACTGGGCGTCGAAGCCCTTCAGCTTGACGTCGCCGACGTTGACCGAGAAGGCGATGTTGTCCTGCTCGTTGAAGGCGCGCTCGATGCGGTTCTGGAAGCTGGTGTAGTAGACCGAGGCGGCCAGCATGACGGTCGGCGACTGGAAGCGGTAGCCCACGTCGAAAGCCTGGGTGGTTTCCGCCTTCGGGCTGGTCAGCTTCTTGTCGTACAGGTCGTCGGTGCGCGGCGCCGACAGGGTCTCGGCGTAGCTGGCGTAGACCGACTGATGGTCGGTCAGGTTGTAGCTGGCCGCGACGTTCGGCAGGACCTTGTCGTACTTGCGGGTGAACTCGCGCGGACGACCGTACTGGGTCGCGCCTTGGCCCGGCAGGGTGACCAGGGTCTGGCCAGCGCCGTCGTTGCTGCCCGCCACGGCCGTCGGGGCCTGGTTGGTGCAGTAGGCGGTGAAGGTGTCGGCCTGATAGCAGAAGTTATGCAGCTCGCGCTTGAGGAACGGCGCGCGCAGGCCGACGTTCAGCAGGACCTTGTCGTCCATGAACTTGCCGCGATACTCGGCGGAGATCTGGTTCAGGGTGGCGACCGAGACGCGGTCGCGCCGGCGCAGGATGCTGCCGTCCGACAGCTTGATCGGCTTGCCGTAACCGTCCTTGCCGCCGAACACGTCGTTCGGCGTCGTGTCGCCGCTGAACGTCGTATACTCGCCGGTCTGGCGGTGATGGGCTTCGTCGAAGGTGTAGGCGACGCGGAAGCTCTGGCTGTCGGCGAACTTCCAGATCAGCGACGAGGTCACGCCGTAGCGCCGGGTGTTGGTGATGTTCGGCGCGTACAGCAGGACGGTGTCCAGCGTGTCGCCGTCGCCGTTCAGGTCCTGGCGGCCGGTCAGGGCGCTGCCGCGGATCAGGCCGCTGCCCGTGGTCGCGCCGCTTTCGTTGAACAGGCCGCGACCGCCGCCGTTGGCCAGCACGTACTGGAACGAGGGATCCACGGTCAGGATGAAGTTGTCGCCGATGTGGAACAGCGACTGGCCGCGGATGTTGCCCGTGTTCGACGGGTTGATGTTGTACTTGTAGCAGGTGCCCGCGTTGACATCGATCTGGGCCGTGCCGGCCACCGGGGTCGGACGGGCGCAGGTGGCGCGGCTGTAGCCGACGCCGGTGCCGGCCTGGAACTGGGCCAGCGACATGCGGTTGATGAAGTTGTTGCGGTTTTCGTTGTAGTTGGCGATCAGGCTGATGAAGTCGCCGTTGTCGCCGATCGGCTGATAGATCCGCGCGTTGAACTGCTTCTTGTGGATCTTGCCCGGGCCGTTGAACACGTCGTTGATGGCGTCGGCGTAGCTGATCCAGGCGCTGGTGCCGAGGGGACCGACCTTGCCGGTGTCGATCACGGCGAAGAAGCGACGGAAGTTGCCGTCGCCGGCCTGGGCTTCGATCACGCCGCCGAACTCGTCGGCGGGCTTGCGGGTCACGTAGTTGATGGTGCCGCCAGCGGCCGCGGCCGTCGGGCTGTCAACGTCGGTGGTGCCGGTGTTGACGTCGACCTTGGCGATCAGTTCCGAGTCCATCTGCTGGTTCGGATAGATGGCGTAGTTGCCGCTGTCGTTCAGTGGAACGCCGTCCTGCAGCAGGGCGATGCGCTGGGAGTCGAAGCCGCGAATGGTGATGTCGCCGCCGGCCGAGCCGTAGGCGTCGTTGTTGGTGAAGTTGACGCCGGGCAGCAGGTTCAGCGAATCCAGGATCGTCTGGCCGGGCACCTGGCGGGCGATGAACTCCTGGGTGATGGTCGAACGCGACTTCGGCACGATCTGCTGAACGATCGCGCCGTTCTGGTTCCGCTGGCCGGCGGCGGTGACCACGACCTGTTCGACGGCGTCCGTACCGGTCGACTGGGCCATGGCGGCGGTGGCGCTGAGCAGGCAGCCGACCAGGGCGGTCGACGCCAGACAGGCGAGCTTTTTCGTCATCATCTTGATCTAGTCCCCTCGTTCAGGCCACGACGGGGTGCATGAGGCCCGCCGCGCCATATCATTGAGAGGCTCTTTAGCGACCTATTTAGAAGGTTTGGTGACGGAAAGGCCACGATCGCGGATAAACCCGCTTCAGGGGCCCGCTTGCGGAAGATTTAGTCAGCGTCCTCTTACTTATGCGGGAGAAATCAGCGTGGCCCTTGATGAAACGGCGCGGCCGGCTCAGGCGCGAATCTGGCGGCTGACGCTGATCTTGGTCGGGGTTCTGACGGTTCTGCGGGTCGTGGCGCTGTTCGCCACCCCCCTGGAGCTGTACCCGGACGAAGCCCAGTACTGGCTGTGGTCGCGTCACCTGGATTTCGGCTACTTTTCCAAGCCCCCGGTGATCGCCTGGCTGATCTGGGCGACCACGCGGATCGGCGGCGACGCCGAGGCCTGGCTGCGCATCGGTTCGCCGCTGATCAACGCTGGCACGGCCCTGGTGATCTCGCGCATCGCCACGCGGCTCTACGGCGCCGAGCGGGGCGGGAGCTGGGTCGGGGCGGCGGCCGCGGCGATCTTCATCCTGATGCCCGGCGTCCAGCTGTCGTCGGTGCTGATCACCACCGACACCCCGCTGCTGTTCTTCCTGGCCTTGATGATCTGGGCCTGCGTCGCCCTGCCCCACGCCTCGCCCAGGGCGCGGACCTGGCTGGCCGCCGGCATGGGCGCGGCCCTGGGCCTGGCGTTCCTGTCCAAGTACGCGGCGATCTACGCCCTGGCCAGCCTGGGCGCGCACCTGGTCCTGTCGCGCGACGCCCGACGGGCCTGGACCCCGGCCATGGCGATCGCCTTCTTCGCCACCCTGCTGGCGGTCTTCGCCCCGAACATGATCTGGAACTACCAGCACCACTTCTCGACGCTGGAGCACACGGCGGCCAACGCCAACTGGAAGGCCGGCAAGCTGTTCAATCCGCTGGAGCTGGTCCAGTTCGTCGGCTCGCAGTTCGGAGTGTTCGGGCCCGTGCCGTTCGGCGTCCTGGGCGGCGGCGCCGTGCTGCTGGCCGTGCGCAGGCGGCCGGCCCCGGCCGACGTCATGCTGCTGTGCTTCGCCCTGCCGCCCCTGGTCACGGTGGCGGCCCAGGCCTTCGTGTCGCGGGCCAACGCCAACTGGGCCGGGGCGGCCTATGTCGCCGGCTCGGTTCTGGTCGCCGCCTGGCTGCTGCGCTGGGACGCCCGCCGCTGGCTGGTCGGCGGACTGGCCCTGCAGGCGGTGCTGGCGGCGGTGTTCCTGGCCTGGGTGATCGCGCCGCGCACGGCCGAGGCCATGGGCATGGCCAACGCCTTCAAGCGGGCCCGCGGCTGGGACCAGACGGTGCAGGCGATCATCGAGCGCTCGCGCGAGGAGCAGGCCCTGCACGGCGGCCTGACCGCCGTCGCCGTCGACGACCGCTTCCTCTACAACGTGGCCGCCTATTACGGCCGCGCCTATTTCGGCACGCCGCAGGCCCCGCCGCTGCGGATGTGGGTGCACGAAATCGCCGCCCGCAACCAGGCCGAGGCCGAGGCGCCGCTGGACGCCGCCCTGGGTCGCCGGGCCCTGATCGCCAGCCTGGAGGGAACCTACCGCGCCAAGATCAGGCAGGACTTCGCCAAGACCTCGGACCTGCAGATCGTCCGTGTGCGGCTGGACAAGAAGCGCTCGCGACGGACCGACCTGTTCATCGCCGAGGGCTTCCAGCCCGTACCGCGGGATCCGGTGACCGGGCTACCGCCGGATCCGAAGCCGACGCCGTAGGGATTAGATCCTCCCCCTGTGGGGGAGGCGGCCGAAGGCCGGTGGGGGGAGTTATGGGGCTGTCGATCCGGATCATGACCGCGGACCTGCCACTCCCCCCTCCGTCGGCTGCGCCGACACCTCCCCCACAGGGGGAGGATCTTAGAGAGCGACCTCGAAATCCGCCTCGGTCTTGGCCTTCACGTCGTCCACGGTCACGTCGGGCGCCAGCTCGATCAGCTTCACCGGTGTCTTGCCGCGGTTGATCTCGAACACGCCCAGTTCGGTGATCAGCAGGTCGACGACCCCCGCCCCGGTCAGCGGCAGGGAGCACCGCTTCAGCAGCTTGGGCGCGCCGGATTTCTCGCAATGGTCCATGACCACCACCACCCGCTTGACGCCGGCCACCAGGTCCATGGCCCCGCCCATGCCCTTGACCATCTTGCCGGGCACCATCCAGTTGGCCAGGTCGCCGTTTTCGGCCACCTGCATGCCGCCCAGGATCGACAGGGCGATGTGGCCGCCGCGGATCATCGCGAAGCTGTCGGCGGACGAAAAGTAGGAGCTGGAGTCCAGCTCGGTGATCGTCTGCTTGCCGGCGTTGATCAGGTCGGCGTCCTCCTCGCCCTCGTAGGGGAAGGGGCCCATGCCCAGCATGCCGTTCTCGCTCTGCAGCGTCACGCTCATGCCGTCGGGAATATAGTTAGCCACCAGGGTCGGGATGCCGATGCCCAGGTTCACGTAGAAGCCGTCCCGCAGCTCCTTGGCGGCCCGTTCGGCCATCTGGTCGCGCGTCCAGGCCATCACGCTTGCTCCTGAGCGGTTTCGCGGGGACGGGTGGTGACGCGTTCGATCCGCTTCTCGAACCTCGCGCCCTTGATCAGGCGGTCGACATAGATGCCGGGGGTGTGGATGGCGTCCTTGTCCAGCGCGCCGATCTCGACGATCTCCTCGACCTCGACGACCGTGGCCTTGCCGGCCGTGGCCATCATCGGATTGAAGTTGCGGGCGGTCTTGCGGTAGACGAGGTTGCCCTCGGCGTCGGCCTTCCAGGCCTTGACGATCGACAGGTCGGCGGTCAGGCCGCGCTCCATCACGTACATCTCGCCGTCGAACTCGCGGGTTTCCTTGCCCTCGGCCACCAGGGTGCCGTAGCCCGTGCGGGTAAAGAAGGCGGGAATGCCCGCCCCGCCGGCCCGGATGCGCTCGGCCAGGGTGCCCTGCGGATTGAACTCCAGCTCCAGCTCGCCGCTGAGGTAGAGCTGTTCGAACAGCTTGTTCTCGCCCACATAGGACGAGACCATCTTCTTGATCTGGCGGTTCTCCAGCAGGATCCCCAGGCCGAAGCCGTCGACGCCGCAATTGTTGGAGACCACCGTGAGGTCCTTGACGCCCGTTTCGCGGATCGCCGCGATCAGGTTTTCGGGAATGCCGCAGAGGCCGAAGCCCCCGGCCATGATCGTCATGCCATCGAATAAAAGACCCGCCAGCGCCTCGGCGGCTGTGGACTTGACCTTGTCGACCATGGTTCCTCCCGGAGCGACGTTCGCCGACTGCTCTGAGCCGCCGGACGGAGAAATTCAACCCTTGATGAATAAAATTTCGATGCGTGGAGTAGCGGCGTGACCGATCAGACTGACGCTGGGGAAGCTAGCACCGGCCTCGCGACGCCCGCCACCTCGGGCGTGCTGCTGACCCTGGCCCATCCCGCGCTTGAACGCTCTCGCGCCAATCGCGCCCTGGCCAAGGCGGCCAAGGGCCTGGGCGGCGTCACCTTCCATGACCTCTACGAGACCTATCCGGACTTCGCGATCGACATCGAGGCCGAGCAGGAGAAGCTGCTGGCGCACGACGTGATCGCCGTGCAGTTCCCGCTCTACTGGTACTCGACCCCGGCCCTGCTGAAGGAGTGGTTCGACCTGGTCTGGCTGCACGGCTTCGCCTACGGCCTGGAGGGCAACGCCCTGGCCGGCAAGCGATTGTTCGCCGCCTGCACCACCGGCGGGGCGGCCAAGGCCTACCACGCCCACGGCTACAACCGCTTCTCGATGGACGAGTTCCTGCGCCCGCTGGAGCAGACCGCCTATCTGTGCGGCATGGTCTGGGAGACGCCCTTCGTGGTGCACGGGGCGGCGACCAAGGATGACGAAGAGCTGAAGGCCGAGGCCCAGCGCTACCGGGCCCGCATCGGCTCGCTGCTGGCCGCGCCCGCCGACGCCGAACTGGGGGCCTGATCCATGCCGTTCCTGCTGCAAGCCCTGGTCTATCTCGGCGCCGCCGTCATCTCCGTGCCGATCGCCAAGCGCCTGGGCCTGGGATCGGTGCTGGGCTACCTGATCGCCGGGGTGGTGATCGGCCCGTTCGCCCTGTCGCTGGTCGGCGAACAGACCGACGTGATGAAGTTCGCCGAGTTCGGCGTGGTCATCCTGCTGTTCCTGATCGGGCTGGAGGTCCAGCCCTCCACCCTGTGGGACATGCGCAAGGCGATCTTCGGCCTGGGCGGGGCCCAGGTGGTCGGCACGGCCCTGGCCGTGGCCGGCGTGTCGATGGCGCTGGGCCTGCCCTGGCAGACGGCCCTGGCCGTGGGCCTGGTCCTGGCCATGTCCTCGACCGCCATCGTCCTGCAGACCCTGGACGAGAAGGGCCTGAGGCAGGGGCCGGTCGGACGCGCGGCCTTCGGGGTGCTGCTCCTGCAGGACCTGGCGGTGATCCCGATGTTCGCCCTGCTGCCGACCCTGGCGACCATCGCCCCGCCGGTCCACGCCGAGGCCGCCGGCCATGGCGGGCCAAGCCTGGTGGCCCACCTGCCGCCCTGGGCCCAGGGCCTGGCGGTGTTCGTCGCCGTCGGCGCGGTGGTCGGCGGCGGCCGCTACCTGGTGCGGCCGATCTTCCGCTTCATCGCCGAGGCCCGCCTGCGCGAGATCTTCACCGCCGCGGCCCTGCTGATCGTGGTGGGCGTGGCCAGCATCATGCAGACCGTCGGGCTGTCGCCCGCGCTGGGCGCCTTCCTGGCCGGGGTGGTGCTGGCCGAGAGCGAGTTCCGCCGCGAGCTGGAAACCGACATTGAGCCGTTCCGCGGCCTGCTGCTGGGCCTGTTCTTCATCACCGTCGGAGCGGGCATCGACCTGAAGCTGGTGGCCAGCCAGCCCCTGGTGCTGATCGGCCTGGTGCTGGGGCTGATGGTGCTGAAGTTCGTGGTCATGTTCGGACTGGCGCGGCTGTTCGGCGCCCCGGCCCGCGGGGCGGCGGCCGTCGCCACCGCCCTAGCCCAGGGCGGGGAGTTCGCCTTCGTGCTGCTCAGCTTCACGGTCGGGGCCGGGGTGATCGGCGCGACCCTGGCGGCCCTGCTGACCGCCGCCGTCGCCGTCTCCATGGCCCTGACCCCGGTGGCGATGATCCTCTACGAGCGCATCGCCCAGATGGTCGACGCGGCCATACCCAAGGTCACGCCCGACACCGGCGCCTTCGACGACGGCGAGCCGGACATCATCATCGCCGGCTTCGGCCGCTTCGGCCAGATCACCGGCCGCCTGCTGACCGCCAACGGCTTCCGCTCGACCGTGCTGGACAGCGACATCGAGCAGATCGACCTGCTGCGCCGCTTCGGCCGCCGGGTGCACTATGGCGACGCGACCCGCATGGACCTGCTGCGGGCCGCCGGCATCGAGCGGGCCCGGATGCTGATCGTCGCCCTGGACGACCGCGAAAAGACCGTCGAACTGGTCGAGACCGCCCGCAAGGCCTTCCCCGACCTGGTGATCCTGGCCCGGGCCTGGGACCGCCGCCACGCCTACGACCTGCTGGCCAACGGCGCCGACGCGGTCGAGCGCGAGACCTTCGAGGCCGCCCTGGCCCTGGGGACCACCGCCCTGCAGAAGCTGGGCTACCGCGCCCACCGGGCCCACCGCGCGGCCGGGATCTTCCGCCGCCACGACCGCAAGTCGTTCGAGGACCTGCGTCCCGTCTGGGGCCAGGAGGAGGCCTATATCCTGGCCTCGCGCGACGCGGCCCAGACCATGGACAGGCTGCTGACCGCCGACCTGGCCCGCCTGCGTCCCGGCGACGGGGCCGGCGCCTGGGACACCGCCAGCCTCGACGAGGAGCTGAAGGAGCGGGCCGAACGCGAGAACGCCCGGCGCGAGGGCGCGAAGTAGCGGGACGCGATCTCGGAACCGCCGGCCCGCGAACGGGATTCCTATGGAAAGGAGGGCCTCATGGCCGACATCCCGAAGGACCGTGGCGAGGCGTGAGACCAGGTCGATGCGTTATTTCTTCCAGCTCAGCGACGGCCACGTCCTGACCGACGACGAGGGCGAGGTGTTCGACGACCTCGACGCCGCCAAGGTCGAGGCGGCGCGGATCGCCGGCGAGTGGCTGCGCGACAACGCCGACGAATTCGCCCAGGAGGGGACCCTGCTGGTCGAGGTGCTGGACGACCGCCGCGCCGTGCTGGCGACGGTCGCCGTCGAGGCCAACGCCCCGACCGGGACGGTGCACTGAGGCCCCGTCCCGCGCCTTGGCCCGATCAGCGCCCGATCAGAGGATGAAGTCCGACGTCGTCAGGCCGTGGTTTCCGGCCAGCTCGAAGATCGAGGCGGCCTGCCCGCTGTTGTCGGTGTAGAGCAGCACGACCGTGCGGTCGCCCTGGGCGTCGTAGAAGAAGGCCATGTCGCCGGCATGGCCCGTCTGGTTGTTCAGGGTGAAGCCCTGGTCGCCGGCCAGGCCGGTGTTGGCGTCGATCCCCGACAGGTCGATCCGATCGCCCGCCCCGAAGTCGAGGATGACGTCCCGCGCGGTCGGCGCGGAGTCCGAGGTCGCGGCGAACACGAAGGTGTCGGCGCCGAAGCCGCCCGCCAGCAGGTCCGCGCCGCCGCCGCCGGAGATCACGTCGGCCCCGGCCCCGCCGACCAGGCTGTTGTTGTACTGCGAGCCGGTCAGGGTCACGCCGGCCGCGGCGCCCGAGGCGTCGACGTTCTCGAAGCTGGAGACATAGGTCGCGCCGGTGATCTGGCTGCTGGACAGGTTGGCCAGGTTGACGACGGCCGCGACCTTCAGGACCAGGGTGTCGCGGCCCGCGCCGCCGTCGATCACGTAGTCGGCCGCGTCATAGACGATCCGGTCGTCGCCGTCGCCGCCCCGCTGGTGGTCGCCGTCGGCGCCGCCATCGAGGACGTCGTTGCCCGCCCCGCCGGCCAGGGTGTCGAAGCCCGCGCCGCCGACCAGGGTGTCAGCGCCCGCCCCGCCGGTCAGACTGTTGTTGTAGGCCGAACCGGTCAGGATGACGCCGGCGCTCGCGCCCGAGGCGTCGACGTCCTCGAAGCCCGCCACATAGGCCCCGCCCGCGACCTGGCTGGTCGACATGTTGGCTAGGTTCACGGTCGCGCCGACGTTCAGGATCAGGGTGTCCCGGTCCGCGCCGCCGTCGATCACATAGTCGGCCGCGTCGTAGACGATCCGGTCGGCGCCGGCCCCGCCGCGCTGGTAGTCGCCGTCCAGGCCGCCGTCGAGGAAGTCGGCCCCGGCGCCGCCGGTCAGCGTGTCGTAGCCCGCCAGGCCCCTCAAGGTGTCGGCGCCGTCGCCGCCGTCGATCACGTCCTTGAGCAGGCCGCCGGTATAGGTGGTGTCCTTGCCGGGTGCGTCTGTGAAGCTGTTGGCCTGCCACAGCCCGCCCGACAGGCTACGGTTGTCGCCGGCTTCGCCCACCGTGACGCTGACCGTGATCGGGGCGGTGAAGCCGCCGTGGCCGTCCGAGGCGGTGTAGGTGAAGCTGTCGACCACCGACTGGCCAGCGGCCAGCTGGTCGAAGCTGTCCGCATCGGCCACGTAGCGGACCTGGCCGTTATCGAGGCTGATCGAGGCGCCCAGGGCCGACTTGGTCCCTGACAGGGCCGCGATGACCAGGCCGTCCAGGTCGACGTCGTGGTCGTTGGCCAGCACGTCGACCAGGATCGAGGCGTCCTCGGCGACGCTGGCCACATCGGCCGCGCCGTCCGGCGCGTCGTTGACCGCCTCGACGCCCAGCAGGACCGTCACCACCCCCGAAACGCCGCCGAACGCGTCGCGGGCGGTGTAGGTGAAGCTGTCGCCGCCGCTATGATTGGCGTTGGCGGTGTAGACGAACGAGCCGTCGGCGTTGAGCACCAGCGTGCCGTAGGTCGGGCCGTGATCCAGCACGGCCGTCAGCGCGTCGCTGTTGGCGTCGCTGTCGTTGGCCAGCACGCCGTGGGCCGCATCGACGGTCAGGATCGTGTCCTCGGCCACCGTGAACGTCCCGTCCAGCGTCGCCACCGGGGCGGTGTTGATCGACAGGCGGGCCAGGATCGCGTCGTGGTCGGTGGGCTGGTCGATCGACGCCTGGCCGGTGTTGAGGTGGACGTTGTCGAACACCGCGCCGTTCGCCAGGCCCTGCGAGACCAGCAGGTGGTCGATCTGCTGGGCGTTGCCCTCGAAGATGTAGGAATAGCGCTCTTCCGGAGGCAGGGTCCGGGCCAGGTTGTAGAGCGCGCCGTTCGCCTCCAGCACAGTCAGGCTCGGCTCGTGATAGAAGGCGTTGAAGTCTCCCATCACCGCGACATGGGCGTCCGGGTCGGCGGCCAGCAGGCCCTGGACATAGTCGCGGACGGCCGTGCTCTGGTCCAGGCGCCGGTCGTCGCCGTTGTTGGTCGGCGGCTGGTTGGCGCCGAACAGCGGGTCGCTGCCGCCGCGCGAATAGTTGTGCACGTCGATGGCGGTGATCGTCTCACCCCGGAACACGAAGTCGGCGGCCAGGGGCGAGCGGCTGTTGTTGAAGGCGTTGGCCGGGCCGGTGGTGTCAACGACCAGCCGGGCCGAGCCCTCGACATAGTCCACGCGGTCGGCGCGATAGAGGAAGGCGTTGCGGATGTTGCCGTTGCCCTCGCCGCCGGTGGTGTTGTTGGCGGTCGGCGCGATCTCGATCCAGCTGTAGCGCGGGCCGCCGGCCGCCTCGATGGCCGCCACCAGCTTGTCCAGCGTCGCCGCGCCGCTGTAGTTCGTACCGTTTCCGGCGCCGTCGGCGTCCTGGATCTCCTCGACGCCGAGGATGTCGGGCGCTCCGAGGTTGTTGGCGATGTCGGCCGCCAGGGCGGCGAACTTGGCGTCCGAATCGACGGCCGAAAGGTTCTCCAGATTATAGGCGCCGATCGTCAGGTGGCTGGCGTCGCCGGCCAGGCTGGTGGTCTCCAGCGGCAGGGTCCCGCCGCTGACGGTGTTCTCGACCGCGGTGGCGATCACCTCGTACTTGCCGCCGAAATAGCTGACCACGCCGGTGACGTCGCCCAGCTGGTCGCGCAGCACGTAGCCGGCCGAGAAGCCGGGGTTCACGCCGCTGTCGGCATAGACCAGGATCCGTTCGGGATTGTCGTCGCCCTCGGTCAGGGTGACGCCGCCCCGGCCGTTGAGGCCGCTGGCGTCGGCGCCGCCGTCGGCCACCACCCAGGTCTGGCCCGCGTCGGTGGCGTCGGTCGCCTGGGCGTCGTGGATCGTCACCACCATGCCCTCGATCGACTCGTAGAAGTCGATCCCGTCGGTCGCCGGATCGAAGCTGGTCAGGCCGTCGTCGTCGATGACGGTGTTCGGAACGGCCCGGCCGCCCGCCCCGAGCAAGGTCGAGGCCACGGTCCCCGTGCCGATCACGCTGATCGTCGGCGCGGTGATCTCGGTGATCGTCAGGTTGGTGGCGACCCCGCCGTTGTACTCGTCGACCGTGCCGCTCACCTGCACCAGGTCGCCGACATGGACGGTCGGGATGGCGTTGGTGAACACGAAGATGGCGTCCGAGGTGGCGTCGTCGCCGTCACCCACAGCGTCCTGGATCCAGAAGCCGCGCGAACCGGTGGTGTCGATCGCCGTCACCACGCCCTGGGTCGAGACCGTCTGGCCGTCATAGGCCGAGAGGTGGCCGGCGCCCTGGATGTCGTAGATCGCCACGGGGGCGAAGTCGTCATTGACGATGGTCGCCTGGCCGACCGCGTCGATCAGGGCCGCCGCGCCGCTGGTCACCACCAGGTTGGAGAGATTGACCGTGAAGGCCTCGTTCGGCTCGGGCGTCGCGTCGCCGTGGATCGTCACCGACACGGTCTGGCTGGCCGGGCCGCCGGCCGTGAAGGTCAGGGACCCGTGGGTCTCGGCATAGTCGCTCCCGGCCTGGGCCGAGCCGTCGGTCGTGGCGAAGTCGACGGTGAAGGCGCCGGTGGTGTTGGTGCGCGTGACCGTGAAGGTCATCACCTGGTCGCCGGAATCGCCCTCGCTCAGGGTGACGTCGCTGATCGAGACATTGGCGCTGGGCGCGCCGCCGTCGGTGACCGTGAAGCCGGTCTTGTAGGGAACGGGCACGCCGTCATCGAGCGACCAGTTGGCCGAATTGGCGATCGCCGACAGGATCTCGGCCTTGGCCCCCGTGGTCGCGCCCACATAGGCGCCGTTGTCGGTCCCGAAGGCCAGCGCCGTGCTCCCCGTCGCCAGGCCCGTCGGAATGGCCGAGGTGTTGGAATTGGTCGCGTCGCCAGCATAGGTCGTGTTGCCGTCCGCGAAGTCCAGGGCGAACAGCGGCGTCGCCGACGCGCCCGAGCCCTGATAAGCGATGATCTGGTCGCCCGAGGTCGAGGGGTTCAGCGAACCGGTCAGGCCCGTGACCGTGATCACCGTGCCCGCCGCCGCGCCGCCGGCCCCGGCCGTATAGGTGTAGACGCCCTCGCCCGTCCGGAAGCCGCCCGCCGCCAGCCAACCGTTGTCGGTGAAGGTGATGACCGTACCGGCCTCGACCGCCGTCAGCAGCACGAACGAGAACGACTTGCCGGCGGTGTCGGCGCTGTAGCCGATCAGGGCGAGATCGCCCACGGTCAGGGTGGTCATGTGTTTCCTCCGAAGGGGGTCTTGTTCTGGACGGTCGCTGCTGGAGCCTGAACCTGGGTGAGCCGGTTATTCTAGGAGCTTTCAGCAAGACCGCGATCTTGATCCAGCCTAGAAGCACTCGATGACAGGACGATGTCGAAATTTTCAGCACTTCGCAATCAAGAGCTTGCGACCTAGTCGGGGCAAGTCCGACCTGAAGATTAAGAGAGAAGTTTCACGTCATGATATTATTCATTCCGTCCGTAAACGATGCGTCTGAAATCTTCGCTTTGTTGCGTTAAGCAAGATCCCAACCGGACGGCCGAGAGCTCGAATATCCGCGATACGGCAAGCCTGGCGACGACTGGCGGCCGGACGCGAAATGCCTGGGGCCGGGCGCGAAAATTGCAATCGGCGGCGCTCAATCTCAAATGGGAAACAAATTCTTACTTACCTGATCGGAACGGCGACCGGCGGACGCCCTGAATCCCTGGCGCCGAACACCCGTCGTTAAGCCGTGACCGCTAAGCTCTCCCGCCATGAGCAACCGTCCTTCCTCCGCCGGGATCACTCCCGAACAGCTGGCCACCCTCAGCCACGAGTTCCGCACCCCGCTGAACGGCGTGCTGGGCATGGCGCGGCTGCTGGAGGGCACCCGGCTGACCGCCGAGCAGCGCGCCTATGTCGGCGCCCTGCGCGAAAGCGGCGACCACCTGCTGTCGCTGGTCAACGACGTGCTCGACTTCGCCCGTCTCGGCGCCACCGCCATCGAGCTGCACACCGCCCCGGTCGACGTCGAGAACCTGCTGCGCCAGGTGGCCGAGCTGCTCAGCCCGCGCGCCCATGAAAAGGCCATCGAGATCGCCTGGGCCGCCGCGCCCGGCCTGCCGACGATCCTGGCCGACGAGGGTCGTCTGCGGCAGGTGCTGCTGAACTACGCCGGCAACGCCATCAAGTTCACCGAAGTCGGCGGGGTGCTGCTGAGCGCCGAGCTGGCGCCGAACGGTCGCGCTCGCTTCTCCGTCCGCGACACGGGTCCCGGCGTCGCTCCGGAAGCCCGCGCCGCCATCTTCGAGGCCTTCGTCCAGACCGATCCCTCGCACCAGGCCCAGCTGGGCGGAGCGGGACTGGGCCTGGCGATCGTCGCCCGCCTGGCCGGGGCCATGGACGGCGAGGCCGGGGTCGGCGGCGAGCTGGGCCAGGGCGCCGAGTTCTGGTTCGAGGCC
Source organism: Caulobacter sp. GW821-FHT09A05 (assembly GCF_059418465.1). Classification (NCBI taxonomy): domain Bacteria; kingdom Pseudomonadati; phylum Pseudomonadota; class Alphaproteobacteria; order Caulobacterales; family Caulobacteraceae; genus Caulobacter; species Caulobacter sp. GW821-FHT09A05. Next base: position 194,839 of record NZ_JBWKPX010000006.1, on the reverse strand, counting down.
CCGTTCGAGGTCGCCCCGACGCCGCCCCCGGAGCTGCCGCTGTCCGGCCGCGCCGTCGCCATCGCCTCGCCCAACGCCATGATCCGCGAGGCCGCCCTCCGCCAGGTCCGAGCCAGCGGCGGCCAGGCCCTGGCCGGCGAGACCGTCGCCGAAGCCCTGAAGGGCGCCCCGGCCGACGTCGTGCTGCTGCTCGACGCGGCCCTGGCTGGGCCGCGCGGGGCGCTGAAGCCGCCGGCCGGCCGCGCCTGCGTCGTCCTGCTGACCCCCGACCAGCGCGACCGCATCCCCAAGCTGAAGGCCGCCGGCCTGGGTTACCTGATCAAGCCGCTGCGCCGCGCCTCGCTGATCGCCCAGGTGCTGGCCGCTCGTCCAGCGACCCGAACCCCGACGATCGAGGCCGCTCCGGCGTCGGCCCACGAGGACGACCGCATCGCCCCCGCCGCCGCCCCCGGCGTCCGCGTGCTGCTGGCCGAGGACAACCCGATCAACGCCCTGCTAGCCCGCGCCCTGCTGGAGCGCGAGGGCTGCAGGGTCGACCGCATCGCCAGCGGCGACGAGGCCGTCTCGGCCCTGTCGCGCGGCTTCTACGACCTGATCCTGATGGACCTGCGCATGCCGGGCCTGAACGGCATCGAGGCCACCAAGGCCCTGCGCGAGCGCGGCGTGACCACGCCCATCGTCGCCCTGACCGCCGACGCCTTCGACGAGGACCGCCGCGCCTGCCTGGCGGCCGGCATGAACGACTTCCTGGCCAAGCCGCTCACCCCGCCGGCCCTGCGCGGCGTGCTGACGAACTGGACGGGCCTCGGCTGGACGAAAGCGGCGACGCGCGCCAAGGTCGCCGGCTAAGGCGGGGCGGCTTCCCCCGCACCGGGAACCGCCACGCATGACCGACGACGCCAAACCCGCGCCGCAGAAGAAGACCCTTCTGCAGACCCTGGCCTTCTTCGGTGAGCGCCGCAGCCTGGTGATGCTGGGCCTGGGATTCGCCTCGGGCCTGCCCTTCATGCTGATCTTCGACACCCTGTCGCTGTGGCTGCGCGACGCGGGCCTGTCCCTGGCGGTGATCGGCTTCTTCAGCCTGGCGACCCTGTCGTTCTCGTTCAAGTTCCTGTGGGCCCCGCTGATCGACCGCACCAAGGTGCCGGTGCTGCATGGGCTGGTCGGCCACCGGCGGGCCTGGATGCTGGTCTGCCAGGCGGTGATCATCCTGGGCCTGCTGGCCATTTCCGGCGTCAATCCGGCCGCGAACCTGCCGCTGATGGCCGCCATCGCCGTGATCGTCGGCTTCGCCACCGCCACCCAGGACATCGTCATCGACGCCTGGCGGATCGAGGTGGTCGACGTCGAGCGCCAGGGCCAGATGGCCGTCGCCGTGCAGTGGGGCTATCGCGGGGCGATGATCATGGCCGGGGCCGTGCCGCTGATCCTGGCCGAGCGGTTCGGCTGGAACATCTCCTACCTGGTCATGGCCGGGATCATGCTGATCGGCGTGGCCTCGACCTTGGCGGCGCCGCGCGAAGAGGCCCACGCCATCCGGCCGATCCATACCGACGGCGTCAACCAGCCCAAGGCCTTGGAGATCATCGAATGGCTGGCGCGGCTGGCCATCCTGGTCATCGGCGCCCTGCTGGTCGGATCCGGCCTGTCGGGTGACGCCAGCCTGCTGTCCAAGCTGGTGGGCGGCGACGTCCTGGCCGAGGCCTGGAAGGCCAAGCCTAACGGCGTCTGGCTGCAGCTGGCCGGCGTACTGGCCGGCCTCGCCGTGATCGTGATCGCCGCCTGGCCGATCCCCAGGGTCAAGACCAAGCCCGGCGTCTACCTGTCGACGGCGCTCTATTCGCCGCTCAAGGACTTCCTGACCCGGTTCTCGGGCGTGGCCGGCCTGATCCTGGCGGCGATCTGCGTCTACCGGGTCTCGGACTTCGTGCTCAACATCATGAACCCGTTCTACCGCGACATGGGCTTCTCCCTGACCGAGATCGCCGAGATCCGGAAGGTGTTCGGCATCATCGCCTCGATGGCCGGTGTATTCCTGGGCGGAGTTGTCGTGGCGCGCTTCGGGCTGATGCGAGCCCTGATCGTCGGGGCCTTCGCCCAGCCGATCAGCAACCTGATGTTCGCCCTGCTGGCGATGAGCGGTCACAGCGTGCCGATGCTGTTCACCTCGATCTGCATCGACAACATCGCCGGCGGCGTCGCCGGCACGGCCCTGATCGCCTACATGTCCAGCCTGACCACGGCGGGCTTCACGGCCACGCAATACGCGCTGTTCTCCTCGCTCTACGCCCTGCCCGGCAAGCTGATCGCCTCCCAGTCGGGACGGATCGTCGAGGCCTCGGCGATCGCGGCCGAGCACGGCGGCCCGATCGGCGTGCTGAAGGGCCTGTTCACGCGCCTGCCGCCCGAGAGCTTCACCGCCGCTGGCGCCAAGCTGGGGGTGGGCGCCCCGGCCATGGCGGCAGGCTATACGGCGTTCTTCATCTACACGGCCCTGATCGGCGTGGTGGCCATCGGCCTGTCATTCCTGGTCGCCGTCCGCCAGCCGGCGCACATGGCCGCCAAGGCGGCCGCGGAAACCGAGGCTGCGACCTGAACCCGCGACCGCTCGGCGTGTTTCAGGTCTCGCTCTTCAGGCACACCACCTGGGCCACGCGCAGGTCGCGGCGCAGGCCGTCGGCGACGCGGCCGTAGTTTTCGGTGGTGATCGCCTCGCCGAGGGCGAAGCCGGCTGGCCGGCGGCGGCTCTGCTTGAGGAGGTCGTCGATCGTCTCCTGGGCGGTCGTGTAGATCCGGCCCCGGCGCGGCGATTCCGCCACCGTCACGCCGATCACCCGGCCTGCGCTGTCCAGGGCGGGAGCGCCCGACAGGCCCGACAGCGTGCCCTTCAGGTTGTCGGTGCGGCCGACCTCGGCCCAGACCAGCACCGGCTCGACCCGGGCGCCGCGCCCCCGGATGACCAGGTTCTCACGGCCCAGCAGGCGCGAGGTGACCTCGCCGGGATGGCCTTGCGGGAAGCCCGGATGATAGGCCCGCTCGCCTCGCCGGGGCGGCTCGGCCAGGCCGCGGAGGGGCACGGCGGGCGCGCCGCCTTCGGTGGTCAGGATGGCGGCGTCGCCGGACGGGTCCAGCGTGATGCGGGCCGCCACGCCCCGGCCGTCGGCCACGACGATCGCCGCCTCGCGGCAGCCGTCGACCACGTGCCGGGCGGTCAGCCACGAGCCGCCGTCGTCGACCGAAAAGGCCGTGCCGCTGCCGGGCTGGCCCTTCTCGGGCACCTGGACGACGACGGACGGGTCGAATGGCGAGGCGGGCCCCAGCGGCAGGCCCTCGCCGCCCGGCACCGGCGGCGGCGGCGGCGGGGCGTCGGAACGCTCCTGCCGGCCGACGGCCACGACCAGCAGGGCGGCCACCACCGCCCCGTAGATCAGCCAGTCCGGGAGCCTTGGGAAATGCACGGCGCGCCCCGCTCGTCCGCCGTCAGCCGGCGACCGCGGCGGCCAGGATCAGGGCGGTGGCGATCTTGGCCCCGACCAGCAGGGCGGCGGCGGCGACCTCGCCCTCGTTGATCCGCTCGGGCAGGCCCTTGAGCAGCATGTCGGTGACCCGGAACACCAGCAGCTGGACGGCGATCGTCGAGACGCCCCACAGCACGATCTCCAGCGGCGAGACCGAGGCCTTCAGGGAGGTGGCCAGCGGGATGGCCAGGCCGACCATCACCCCGCCCAGCGACAGGGCGGCGGCGGCGTTGCCTTCGCGGATCAGCTTGATCTCCCTGTGCGGGGTCAGCAGGGCGTAGAGCGCCGTGCCGATGACCAGCATCACCAGGGTGATGGCCGCATGCATCAGCGTCAGCGGCAGGCCGCTGGCGAAGGCCTGGATCTCGGGCGACTGGAGCTGAGGCGGCATGAAGACGATGATCCCGAACTTGAGGGACGCATTGCTAGCACGGGACCAGCGGCCGTGCGTAGGGGGCTCGTCCGGCTTGGAATCCAGCCCTATGCGGCCGCCTCGTCCTCGTCGTCGTCCAACACGCCGGCCATGGCGGCCATCGACAGCTTGCGCATCGCCGAGGCGCGGACCTTCTCGCTCTCGCTCTTCAGCTGGCCGCAGGCGGCGAGGATGTCGCGGCCGCGCGGCGTGCGGATCGGCGAGGAGTAGCCGGCCTTGTTGAGGATCGCGGCGAAGGCCTCGATCGCCGCCCAGTCGGAGCACTGATAGTCCGTGCCCGGCCACGGGTTGAACGGGATCAGGTTGACCTTGGCCGGAATGCCCTTGATCAGCTTGACCAGGGCGCGGGCCTCGTCGGGGCTGTCGTTGACGCCCTTCAGCATCACGTATTCGAACGTCACGCGGCGGGCGTTGCTGAGGCCCGGATAGGCGCGGATGCCGGCCATCAGCTGTTCGAGCGGGTACTTCTTGTTCAGCGGCACCAGCACGTCGCGCAGGGCGTCGTTGGTGGCGTGCAGGCTGATGGCCAGCATGGCCTGGGTCTTCTCGCCCAGGGCTTCCAGCTGCGGGACCACGCCCGAGGTCGAGACCGTGATCCGGCGGCGCGAGATCGTGATGCCCTCGTGGTCGCTGATGATCTCGATGGCGTCGGCCACCTGGCCCAGGTTGTAGAGCGGCTCGCCCATGCCCATGAACACGATGTTGCTGAGCAGGCGGTCTTCCTTGTCGGAAGGCCATTCGCCCAGGTCGTCCTTGGCGATCTGCACCTGGGCGACGATCTCGGCGGCGGTCAGGTTGCGGACCAGGGCCTGGGTGCCGGTGTGGCAGAAGCTGCAGTTCAGGGTGCAGCCGACCTGGCTGGAGACGCAGAGCGCGCCCACCCGCCCAACCGACGGAATGTAGACGGTCTCGACCTCGACGCCCGGGGCCATGCGGATCAGCCACTTGCGGGTGCCGTCCTTGCTGACCTGGCGCTCGACGACCTCGGGACGAGCGATCGTGAAGTGGTCGGCCAGGCGCGCCCGGGTCTCCTTGGCCACGTCGCTCATCTGGCCGAAGTCGGTGACGCCGCGATGATGCACCCAGCGGAAAATCTGGGTGGCGCGCATCTTGGCCTTGCCGTGCTCGACGACGCCGCTCTCGGCCAGGGCGGCGATCATCTGCGGGCGGGTCAGGCCCGACAGGTTGATCAGGGGCTTCGGAGCATCGGCTCGGGGGGCCATGCGCGACAGGTCGAGGGTGACGCTCAAGGGGCGGTCCGGAGGCAAGACATTTCAGGGATCGAGGCGGGGATATAGCAGCTCTCGCGGCTTTTTCCAAAAGGACGGGGCGTCGCGCCCCCGTGGCCTTGACGCATGAGCCCGCGCCGCCTCCCATGCGGCGTCCGGATCCTTCAGGGATCGCCGAAGTCTGGGAGGCTCCGATGAAGTCCCGCCTGCTGGCCGCCTGTGCGGTCCTGGCCCTGAGCGCCACGGTCCTGGCCGCGCCCGCCGTCCAGGCCCAGGCCCCAGCCACGCCCGTCGCCTCCGCGCCGTCGGCCGACGAGGCCAGGGCCTTCGTCGATTTGGCCGAAAAGGACCTGATGGCCATGGGCGAATACGCCGCCCGCATGGCCTGGGTGCAGGCCACCTACATCACCGACGACACCAACTGGCTGAACGCCAAGGTCGACGCCGAAGCCAACGCCCTGGCGGTGAAGTACGCCAAGCAGGCCGCCCGCTTCGACGGGACGCAGGTCGATCCCGTCACGCGCCGCAAGCTGAAGCTGCTGAAGGCCGGCCTGGTCCTGCCCGCTTCCGACCGGCCCGGCGCGGCCAAGGAACTGGCCGACGTCCAGGCCCGGATGCGGGCGCTCTATTCGACCGGCAAGGTGACGATCGACGGCGAGACCCTGACGCTGGACGACCTGGACGACCGCCTGCGCACCGAACGCGACCCGGCCAAGATCAAGGCCATGTGGGAGGCCTGGCACGCGGTGGCCAGGCCGATGGCCGCCGACTATCCCCAGCTGGTCAGGCTGGCCAACGAGGGTTCGGTCGAGCTGGGCTACAAGGACACCGGGGCCCTGTGGCGCTCGTGGTATGACATGGAGCCCGACGCCTTCGCGGCCAAGACCGACGCCCTGTGGGCCCAGGTCGCGCCGTTCTACAGCAACCTTCACTGCTATGTGCGCGGCCGGCTGAACGCCCGGTACGGCGACGCCGTTCAGCCCAGGACCGGCCCGATCCGCGCCGACCTGACCGGCAACATGTGGGCCCAGGCCTGGGGCAATATCTATGACATCGCCGCGCCGCAGGGCGTCGCCGGCCCCGGCTACGACCTGACCCAGTCGCTGGAGGCCAAGGGCTATGACGCGACGAAGATGATGAAGACCGGCGAGGGCTTCTACACCTCGATGGGCATGGCGCCGCTGCCGGACACCTTCTGGAAGCGGTCGATGATCACCCGGCCTCGCGATCGCGAAGTGGTCTGCCACGCCTCGGCCTGGGACGTCGACAACGACCAGGACATCCGGGTGAAGATGTGCACCCGCGTCAATGCCGACGACTTCTATACGGTGCACCACGAGCTGGGGCACAACTTCTACCAGCGGGCCTATGCCGGCCAGCCCTATCTGTTCCGGGGCGGGGCCAACGACGGGTTCCATGAGGCGATCGGCGACTTCGTCGGCCTGTCGGCCCTGACCCCGACCTATCTCAAGCAGATCGGGGTGATCGACGCCGCGCCCGGCGCGGACGCCGACATCCCGTACCTGCTGAAGATGGCGATGGACAAGATCGCCTTCCTGCCGTTCGGCCTGCTGGTCGACAAGTGGCGCTGGCAGGTGTTCTCCGGCCAGGTCGATCCCGCCCACTACAACGACGCCTGGTGGAAGCTGCGGACCCAGTACCAGGGCGTCGCCCCGCCCGGACCGCGCCCGGCCGACGCCTTCGACCCCGGCGCCAAGTTCCACGTCGCCGACAGCACGCCCTATACCCGCTACTTCCTGGCCCAGGTCTATCAGTTCCAGTTCTACCGGGCCGCCTGCCGCCAGGCCGGCTGGAGGGGTCCGCTGAACCGCTGCTCGGTCTATGGCGACAAGGCGGTGGGCGAGAAGTTCGAGAAGATGCTGGCCATGGGCCAGTCCAGGCCCTGGCCCGAAGCCCTGGAGGCCTTCACCGGGGAGAAGGACTTGGACGCCAGCGCGATCGCCGACTATTTCGCGCCGCTGAACGCCTGGCTGATCAAGCAGAACAAGGGCCAGTCCTGCGGCTGGTAGACGTCCCGGGGCGGGCCGAACGACGGCGGTGATTCACCATCGTCGTTTGCGGCCCGTTCACCGTCCTTGGCGATAATGTCCGATCTCTGGGGAGTCGGGCCTTGTCATGACCATGTGGAAACGCCTTGCGGCGCGCCTTCGCGACGACGAGCGCGGGGCTATCGCCGTGCAGTTCGCGCTGCTTCTGATCCCCATCGCCATCCTCGCCTTCGGCCTGATCGACCTCAGCCGCGCCAGCGTCCAGAAGCGACAGCTGCAGGACGCCCTCGACGCGGCCACCCTGATGGCCGCCCGTTCCACCGCGACCACCAACGCCGATCTGGACACGATCGGCGACGCGGCCCTGGCCACCGAGATGGCCGGCCTGGGCGTGCCCCTGACGGCCGCCAACTCGACCTTCGCCCTGGGCGACAACAACACCGTGGTCGGCACGGTCCAGAACGTGACGATCAAGCCGATCATTTCCAATCTCTGGAGCAGCGGCGACGCGAACGTCTCGGCCGGCGCCACCGTGATGCGCTCGGTCAACAAGCTGGAAGTGGCCCTGGTGCTCGACAACACCGGCTCCATGGCCAGCCCCCTGGGCTCCGGGACCAGGAAGATCGACGCCCTGATCAACGCCTCCAAGTCGCTGGTCGACGTCCTGGCCGCCGCCGCGGCCCGGGCCAGCGAGACCGACGCGGTCAAGATCAGCGTCGTGCCGTTCTCGATGACCGTCAATGTCGGCTCGATTTACCAGAACGAGAGCTGGATGGCCGGAAAGATGCCGACGACCGGCTACGGGACCGACGTGTTCGCGACCAACCAGAACCGCTTCACCCTGCTGTCGAACCTGGGCCTGACCTGGGGCGGCTGCGTCGAAAGCCGTCCCGCGCCCTACGACGTCACCGACGACGCGCCGACCAGCACGACGCCCGCCTCGCTGTTCGTGCCGTTCTTCGCGCCCGACGAACCGGACGACAATACGGTCGGCGTCAACCAGTCCAGCTCGACGCGCTATCGCGACGCCCGGACCACCGGCACGTCCTATCCGATCATGAACAACTGGCTGCCGGACGGGGTCTCGCCCAGCGGCACCTCGGCGACCGCCTGGAGCAGCCGGTCGACGCCGGTCGCCAAATACGGCACGAACAACAAGAACAACGTGCTCAGCCAAGCCAAGACCGGCACCAGCTACGGCCCCAACGCCGGCTGCGGCCTGACCAGCCTGATGCGCCTGACCAACGTCCGGACGACCACCGACCGGGACAAGGTCAAGACCAAGCTCGGCCAGATGGTCGCCAACGGCAACACCAACGTCGCCATGGGCCTGGTCTGGGGCTGGCACACCCTGTCGAACAACGCGCCCTTCGCCGACGGCGTCAATCCCACCACCACCGACGGCCAGAAGACCACCAAGGTGATCGTGCTGCTGACCGACGGCGACAACACCAACGACACCTATAACAACCCCAACAACTCGGTCTATACGGGCTACGGCTACATCGCCCAGGGCCGCCTGAAGAACGCCAGCGGCACGGCCCTGACCACCAGTTCCACGGCGACCAACCGCCGCGACGCGATCGACAGCCGCGAGAAACTGGTCTGCGAAAACGCCAAGGCCGAGGGGGTGCAAATCTACGCGATCGGCGTGGGGGTCTCCAGCCACTCCAAGACCATCCTGCAGAACTGCGCCACCAAGCTGGACATGTACTACGACGTCACCGACGCCGCCGAGCTGACCTCGGTGTTCAACACCATCGCCGGCTCGATCCAGAACCTGCGGATCACCAAATAGGAAAAAGCCCCGGAGCGATCCTCCGGGGCTTTTTGTTTTGGCGGCGCCCTCCGGCTAGCCGCTGGCCGCGGCTCCGGACTCCCTTGAAACCGGTCCTTGCCGTTGTCATCCCGGGCGGAGGGCCGCGGAGCGGGCCGTAGACCCGGGACCCGGGGGCCACCGCAGTACGCCGGCCCTGGGTCCCGGACAGCCTCTGCGAGGCTTCCGGGATGACAACGAAATCAAATCCTTGAAGGCGCCGCCCCGCTCGAGGGGCCACTGATCATGGCCAGGCCCCTAGGCCAGCTTGATCTCGCGCAGGCGCTGCTGGAGGAAGGCGTCGGCGGTGATCGGCTCGGGATAGCGGTCCGGGTTCTCGTCCGTGACGCAGTTGGGCAGGGTCTTGATCAGGTAGTCCGACGCGAAGTGCAGGAAGAACGGCGTCGAATAGCGCGGCACGCCGCGGCGTTCCGGCGGCGGGTTCACCACCCGGTGGATCGTCGAGGGCAGGACGTGGTTGGTCAGGCGCTCCAGCATGTCGCCGATGTTGCAGACCACGCAGCCGGGCGGCGGGTTGATCGGCAGCCAGTCGCCGTTCCTGTCGAGCAGTTCGAGGCCGCCCTCTTCCGCGCCGAGCAGCAGGGTGATGGTGTTGATGTCGCCATGGGCCCCGGCCCGCACGCCGGTGGCGTCCTTGGGGATCGGCGGATAGTGCAGCAGGCGCAGCACGCTGTTGCCGTCCTTGACCGTCGGGTCGAAGAAGTCGCGGCCCAGCTCCAGATAGGTGGCGATCGCCTTCAGCACCCGCACGCCCAGGCTGTCGAGCGCGCCGTACAGCCAGCCGACATTGTGGTGGAAGCTGGGGATCTCGGCCGGCCAGATGTTGTCGGCCATGGTGGCGCGGAACGGGTGGCCCGGCGGCAGGTCGCGGCCGACATGCCAGAATTCCTTCAGGTCGTAGTGGTCGGCGCCCTTGGCGGTCTCGATGCCGAACGGGATGTAGCCGCGCGAGCCGCCCTTGACGCCGGCGTACTGGCGCTTGGTCGCCTCGGGCAGGGCGAAGAAGGCCTTGGCGTCGGCGATGGCCGCGTCGATGCGCGCCTGGGGCAGGTCGTGGTCCGAGATCACCGCGAAGCCGTAGCGCTGGAACGACGCGCCCAGCGCCTGGGCGAACCTGTCGAAGTCCTTCGAATACAGGGTGAACGAGACGGGTTCGATGGCGGATGCGGACACGGGCGTGGGCCTCGAAGTTAGTAAGACGAGACTTACTACACCGCCCAGGCCCAAAGCGCCAACTGCGCCTGGCCCTGGGGCGAGTCCCCGGGCCGCTGGAAACGGGCGGGGCGAAGTCGCTGTTCATCCCCGGGTCATGCGTCGTGTAGGAACTTGACCATGGACGGGGCGTTCTGCCCCACGAGCATCACACGCCGCCGCGACAGATCAAGCTCGCGGAACGGCCCGAAGAGGGAAAACCGACCATGATCCAGAAAACCGCCATCGGCCTGGCCCTGACCGGCGTTCTCGCCCTGGCCGCCTGCACCACCACCGACCCCTATACCGGCATGCCGGTGCGCAACAACACCAGGACCGGGGTCCTGACCGGGGCCGGCATCGGCGCGGCCCTGGGCTATCTGACCAACACCAACAAGGGCGAGCAGGGCCGCAAGAACGCCCTGATCGGCGCGGGCATCGGCGCCCTGGCCGGCGGCGCCGTCGGCAACTACATGGACCGCCAGCAGGCCGACTTCCGCCGCAGCCTGGAAGGCTCGGGCGTGATGGTCCGCCGCAACGGCGACCAGATCGTGCTGGTCATGCCCAGCGACGTCACCTTCGCGGTCGACAAGTCCGAGGTCCAGCCCCAGTTCACCCGCGTGCTCGACGACGTGGCCCGCACGCTGAACGCCTATCCCCAGACCACGATCGACGTGGTCGGCCACGCCGACAGCAGCGGTCCGGACGACTACAACCAGACCCTGTCGGAGCGCCGCGCCAGCTCGGTGGCCGGCTACCTGACCGGCCCCGGCCGGGTGCTGCCCGACCGCGTCTTCGTGGCCGGCCAGGGCGAGCGCCAGCCGATCGCCTCCAACGACACCGCCGAAGGCCGCGCCCAGAACCGCCGGGTCGAGATCATCCTGCGGCCGCTGACGCGGTAGAGCGCCCGACGGGGCGGGCGGCCAGGGCCGCTTGCCCCCTACGGATCGCTTCGCGATCGTCTTCCCCCGGAGGGGGAAGAGCCGTGCGGCTCCGCCCCCTATGGGGGCGGACAGACCGCGAAGCGGTCAGGTGGGGGAAGTGTTCACGGGCGCGATCTCTCGCCCTCACGCGGAAACCCGCTGAGCTGATGGGAAGGGTGCGAAGCGCCCGGGCCTCGCCCGGATGATTTGCAGTTTTGAATACCGTTTCGACGAAGTCCGAACGCTTCGCGTGGAGCCGTTATCCGGAAGCCTTCGGGTCGCGGATTCTTAACCCGCCCCGATGGAGGCCCCCGACGGGCAGGGTGTTGGCTCACCCTGGACCGCCCGGGCGATTTCAGCCCGGGCCTGCCGGCCATATCCGCCTGTCCCGGGCGCTGAAGCTTCGTCGCGACTGAGGCGAACCTGCCGCGGACCAACCCGGGATGCTTCCGAGGAAGCGCGGCGGACAAGCCTTCCCGCTCGTCCACCCCCGAAGGCCGCATCGGTCGCCGTACGTGCGCCCTCCCCGTGCCTTCAGGTGAGATCAGGATAAGGGTGGTTCGAAGGGGGAGGACCAAGTCGGGTCGAGAAAAATTAGAGCCTTGGAATCACTAGGCTTTGCTCTCTATCCGCCGAGCATCGACGCTCTTCTTCACCCTCTCCCCTCCGGGAGAGGGAGAGTTATTGCATCATATGAAATTTCATCCCATTTTTTGGAATAACTCACTTAAACCAAAGGGAGGCTGACCTTGCTGGCGGTGATCGCCCGGATCGCGACCCTGCTCGCCGTCCTCCTGTGGGGCTCCCTCGCCCTGGCCGCGACGCCCGACTGGGTCCTGGACCGCCCGGCGCCCAAGGCCTTCGCCCTGGCCTCCCCCGACGGCGTCACCGACCTGGTGCTGGCTCCAGACGACGCGCCGGTCGTCGGCCTGGCCGCCCAAGGCCTGGCCGGCGACCTGGAGGCCGTCACCGGCCGGGCGCCCGCCGTTCGCCGCCTGGGCGAGGCCGCGACCGGCCGGCCCCAGGTCTGGATCGGGACCCTGGGCCGGCACCCCGCCATCGACCGGCTGGTCGCGACCCACCGCCTCGACGTCCGCGACCTGAAGGGCGCCTGGGAAAGCTTCATGATCGCCGTGGTCGAGCGCCCGGCTCCCGGCGTGCCGCGCGCCCTGGTCGTCGTCGGCGGCGACCGGCGCGGGACCGCCTATGGGACCTACGAGCTGTCGCGGGCCATCGGCGTCTCGCCCTGGCGCTGGTGGGCCGACGTGCCGCCGCCGCGCCGCGACCGGCTGTACGTCGCCGCCGGGACCCGCCGCTTCGGCCCGCCGTCGGTCAAGTATCGCGGCGTCTTCCTCAACGACGAGGACTGGGGCCTGCAGCCCTGGGCGGCCCGCACCTTCGAGCCCGAGACCGGCAATATCGGGCCGAAGACCTACGCCAAGGTCTTCGACCTGCTGCTGCGGCTGAAGGCCAACACCCTGTGGCCGGCCATGCACCCGACCACCGCCCCGTTCAACGGCGACCCGGCCAACGCCAGGCTCTCCAACGCAAGTCTGGCCGACCGCTACGCCATCGTCATGGGCTCGTCCCATGCCGAGCCCATGCTGCGCAACAATGTCGGCGAGTGGAAGGCCTCGGCCGTCGACTACGACTACGCCCGCAATCCCGGCGGCGTGCTGGCCTACTGGCGCGAGCGGGTCCAGGCCAATGGCGGGTACGAGAACCTCTACACCCTGGGCATGCGCGGCATCCACGACAGCGGCATGGTCGGGGCCGACAGCCTGGCGGGCCGCAAGGCGCTGCTGGAAAGGATCTTCGCCGACCAGCGCCGGCTGCTGGCCGAGCGCGGCCTGAAGGACGCGCCCCAGGTGTTCACGCCCTACAAGGAGGTGCTGGACGTCTATCGCGGCGGGTTGACGGTCCCCGACGACGTCACCCTGGTCTGGCCCGACGACAATTTCGGCTATATCCGCCAGTTCCCCGACGCGGCCGAGCGCCGGCGGGCCGGCGGCTCTGGGGTCTATTACCACCTGTCCTATCTGGGCGCGCCGCTGTCCTACATCTGGCTGTCGACCACCCCGCCGGCCCTGATCGAGCAGCAGATGGGCCAGGCCTATGACCTGGGCGCCCGGCGGCTGTGGGTGGCCAATGTCGGCGACCTGAAGCCGGCCGAGATCAACACCGAACTGTTCCTGGCCATGGCCTGGGATATCGACGGCTTTCGCAAGGCCGGCTGGCGGGGCTTCCTGACCGACTGGGCGGCGCGGGAATTCGGCCCCGAGGCCGGGCCGGAGATCGCCGACCTCATGGCCCGCTGGCACGGCCTGAACTTCGAGCGCAAGCCCGAGCACCTGCAGTGGTGGCTGCCCGGCCAGAAGCCGCGGATGAGCGATCTGTCGCTGGAGGCCGCGGCCGCCCGGCTGGCGGCGTTCGACGCCCTGGCCGTCCGGGTCGACGCCGTCGGCGCGCGGCTGGAGCCCGAGCGACAGGACGCCTTCTTCGAGCTGGTGGCCTATCCGGTGAAGGCCGCGGCGGCGGCCAATCACCGCTTCTTCGACGCCGAGGCCCATGACCGCCTGGCCGACGCCGCCCCGCTGGAGGCGCGACGGCGCGGGGCCCTGGCCCGCCGGGCCGACGCAGAGCTGGCGGCCCTGACCGATCGCTACAACACCGGGATCGCCGGCGGCAAATGGCGCGGCCTGATGGCCGTGGAGCCGGCCGACGGCCAGTGGAAGTCGTTCCGCCTGACCCCGCCGGTCCTGCCGGCCCCGTCCCTGGTCGAGGCCGACCCGGGACCATCCGCTCCGCCGCCCCCGGCCAAGCCCGATCCCGCCACGCCGATCGTGGTCCAGGCGGAGTCGGTCGCGGCGAACGGCGGCTGGACCCGCGTCGACGGCCTGGGCCGCGGCGAGGGCGCGCTGCGGAGCGGTCCGTCGGGCGGAGCCCTGGCCTATGACGTCGCCCTGCCGCCCGGCGACTGGACCCTGTCCCTGGACCTGATCCCGACCTTCCCGCTCGTCGCCGGCGGGGCCCTGCGCCTGGCCGTGACCGTCGACGACGGGCCGCCCGCCGAGATCGCCGTCCGGCGCGAGCCCGGCGACGCGGCCTGGGCCCAGGGCGTGCTGGACGGACGCCTGGCGACGACCAGCGGCCTGAGCCTGGCGGGCGGCTCGCACCGGGTGGTCCTGACCGCGCGGGAGCCCGGCGTCCTGGTCGACGCCCTGGCCTTCCGGCGCCGTTGAGCGAACTTTTCGGCGAGCGCCCTTCTAAACACAACCAAAGAGGGTTATCATCGTCGCCCACAAGGGGAGGGCGATATGCTCGACAGACGCACGATGCTGGGCGCGGGTCTCGCCGCGGCCGGGGTTTCCACGAGCCTGGGCGCGGGCCAGGCGCTGGCCGCGCCGTACCGCACGCGCGTGGCCTGGCCGGTGTTCGTCAACAGCCCGTCCTACCCCAGGTTCGTCGCCGCCGTGAAGGCGATGCGGGCCAACACCAACGCCAACGATCCCAACAGCTGGTTCTACTGGGCCAACATCCACCAGAACTTCTGCCCGCACGGCCAGCCCTATTTCCTGACCTGGCACCGGGGCTACATCTTCCGGTTCGAGCAGCAGGTCCGGGCGATCTCGGGCGACCCGGCCTTCAACCTTCCGTACTGGGACTATTTCGCCAATCCCAACCTGCCCAAGGAGTTCACCACCCCGGGCGATGGCGGCAACCCGCTGTGGACCCAGCGCAAGAACACCAACGTCGCCGCCGCCCTGGGCTACGGCTTCACCCAGCCGCAGTACGTCAACTTCCCGCGCTACTGGCCCTCGCCGATGGAGCCGCAGATCGAGAGCGTGCCCCACAACCCGGTGCACAACATCATCGGCGGCTTCATGCCCACCCTGCAGTCGCCGCAGGACCCGATCTTCTGGGTCCACCACGGCAATATCGACCGGCTGTGGTGCGCCTGGATCAGCGCCGGCGGCGGGCGGACCATGCCGGCGACCAACGACCCCTACTGGAACGGCGCCTTCGTCTACGGCGCCAGCCCCGGCATGGCCAAGATCCAGACCCGCGACACCACCTCCACGCTCGGCTACGTCTACGACAACGAGCGCCTGCCCCGGCCGCCCGTCTTCAGGACCCCGGCCCGTCCGATGCTGCGGGCCGTGCCGATGAACGGCGAGAAGGCCCTCGACGGCGTGGTCTCGCTGGGCGACAGCCAGGGCGCCCTGACCCTGGACGACCGCTCGTTCAGCGTCAGCGTGCCCCTGGGGCCGCAGGGCCGGCTCAAGGCCGGCGCCCTGGCCGCCGCCCCGCCGCGCGGCCCCGCCCCGACCGAGCTCAATGTCGTGCTCGACGAGGTGGCCCTGACCGAGGTCGGCAAGGACGGCGGCTATTTCTACAAGGTCTATGTCAACCTGCCCGCCACCGGCGGCGCGCCCGAGGAGAAGCACCTGATCGGCACGGTCGGGGCGTTCGAGATCGCCGGCGCCCTGCACCACGCCGAGGGCGGCGAGCACGCCGGCCATGGCGGCGGGGCCGAGGGCAAGGCCCGCCTGGTCCTGCCGGCCACCGACGTGCTGCGCGGCCTCTCGCCGGGACAGCTTCGCCAGCTGGTGGTGTCGTTCGTCCGCGTCGACGGCGCCAACGCCCCCAAGGGCCCGGCGATCACCATCGGCGACTTCAGCGTGCAGGCGGCGACGCCGGCGCGGTGAGGCCTCGCCGCTTCCGCGCCGGCCGAAGCTTGACCTGGATCGCGCCATGGGGGAGCTTGCCACCGAGAGTTGATTGCGGGCGAAGGCGTGACCATGACTCCGTTTCTCCGTCTGGCCGGCGCGACCGGCGCCCTGGCGCTGGTCGCGGCGACCGCGGCCCCGTCGCCGGTGGCGCCCCTGCTGGACGACCCCGCCGCGGCCCGCGCCTTCGACTACGGCGCCCTGCGCGAACGGTTGGGCGACGAGCCGGTGAAGGCCCTGAGCCGGGAGGTGGACGAGACGGTCTCGGCCCGCCTGGCCGCCACGCCCGGCGCCTGCGAGACCGAGGCCGAGGCCTTCGTGCGCCAGGGCCTGGCCAGCGCCCTCCAGGCTCCCGACGCCGCCGCCTGGCGCGCCGACTGGAAGGCGGCCAACGACCGGCGCGACCAGCTCTACGCCCGCGTCGCCAAGGTGCTGAACGGCGAGGACGTCGGCTTGGCCCTCTATGACGGAGCGCGAGCCGCCGCCGTCTCCGCCCGGACGGAGACCGATCCGCGTCGCCGCGAACTCTACGCCCGTGTCGCTCAGGATCAGGCGCTGCGCCACACCCTGCACGATGTCTGGGCCCTGCCGCAGGGCCCGATGCGGGACATGGTTCAGCGTCCCTTCACCGCGAGGCTGTGCGGCGTCGACGCGGCCAACACCGCCTGGCTGAAGACCGAATGGCGCGCGTCGGGCTGGTTCACGGCCGCGCGCGACGGCCAGGACGCCAGCGACAAGGCCTGGCTGCTGCTGCAACACGCCGACCGCGATCCGGACTTCCAGCGCGCCGTCCTGCCGATCCTGGCCCGGGAGACCGGCCAGCAGGGACGGATCAACTACGCCTATCTCACCGACCGCGTGGCCATGAACGCCCATCAGCCCCAGACCTTCGGCACCCAAGGGCGATGCGTTGGCCCTGGCGCGTGGGAGCCGAATCCGGTGGCCGCTCCAGAGGGGCTCGAGGCGCGCCGCGCCGAGTTCAACCTGGGCCCGATCGCCGAATACAAGGCCCAGTTCAAGACGATCTGCGCCAACTTCAAGGCTTCCTGACCCCCCCTACTTCCCATAGCCCGTCATCGACATCGGCCGATCCTTGGCCGCCGTCGCCCAGGCCTTGTTCGGCGTGGCGCTCATGGTGAAGACCAGCTCGCCGCCGGCCCGGATCTCGGCGTCGCGGAGAAAGCTTCGCGTCAGCGGCCGGCCGTTCAGCGTGACCGCCCCGAC
Organism: Caulobacter sp. GW821-FHT09A05; assembly: GCF_059418465.1. NCBI lineage: Bacteria > Pseudomonadati > Pseudomonadota > Alphaproteobacteria > Caulobacterales > Caulobacteraceae > Caulobacter > Caulobacter sp. GW821-FHT09A05. Next base: position 177,745 of record NZ_JBWKPX010000006.1, on the reverse strand, counting down.
ATAGGGCGCGGCGTCCGAAAGCCCCACGGCCCGCACCGTGAACCGCTTGCCGTTCGGCAGGTTCAGCACCGCCCGCTCCACGAACGGCCGACCGATCACATATTCGTTCGAGCCCGGCGCCACCGGGTAGAAGCCCAGCGAGGTGAACACCAGCCAGGCCGACATCTGGCCCAGGTCGTCATTGCCCGACAGGCCGTCCGGCGTGGGACGGTACTGGCTCTTGACGATCTGGGTCAGCCGCGCCTGGGTGCGCCAGGGGGCGCCGGCGTAGTCGTACATGTAGGCCACGTGGTGGCTGGGCTCGTTGCCGTGGATGTACTGGCCGATCAGGCCGGCGATGTCCTCGGCGTGGGAGTAGTCGAGCTTGGAATTGTCGAAGTCGAACATGGCGTCCAGCTTCCGGACGGTGGCCGCGTCGCCGCCCATCAGCCCGACCAGCCCGCCCAGGTCCTGGGGCGCGAACCACGAATATTGCCAGGCGTTGCCCTCGGTATAGTCGCTGCCATAGTTGATCGCCGTGGGGTCGAACGGCGTGCGGAACGTCCCGTCGCTCTTCCTGGCCCGCAGGAAGCCGGTCTTGACGTCGAAGCTGTTGCGCCAGTTCCCGGCCCGCTTCTCGAACGCGGCGGCCACGTCGTCGCGGCCCATGGCCTTGGCCATGCGGGCGATGGTCCAGTCGTCATAGGCGTATTCGACGGTCTTCGAAGCGGCCTCCGGCTCCTTGTCGATCGGCACGTAGCCGAGGGCCATGTAATCGCCGAGGCCGCCATAGGGGGCGTAGGTGGCGCTCCTGACCATGGCATCCAGGGCGGCCTTTTCGTCGAAGCCGCGAATGCCCTTCAGGTACGCGTCGGCGATCACCGGCACGGCGTGGTAGCCGATCATCGTCCAGGTCTCCTGGCCGTGGAACTGCCAGACCGGCAGGATCCCGTAGGGGCTCTCCTGTTGCGAGGCGATCAGCGAATTGACCATGTCGCGGGTGCGCTGCTCGGGCTGGACCAGGGTCAGCAGCGGGTGCTCGGCGCGGAAGGTGTCCCACAGCGAGAAGGTCGAGTGGAAGGTGAAGCCCTTCCCTTCCGAGGTCCGGGCCACATGCACTTCGTTGTCGGGCCCGCGATAGCGGCCGTCGACGTCGCTGAACACGCTGGGGGCCAGCAGGGCGTGGTAGAGGGCGGTGTAGACATTGGTCCGCGTGTCGGCCGGGGCGGCGATCTCGACCGCCCCCAGGGCCTTCTCCCAGTCGGCCCGGGTGCGGGCCCGCAGGCCGTCGAAGTCGAAGGCCTTCTCGTCGCTGGAAAGGTTGAGGACGGCGTTGTCCTCGCTGACCGACGAGATGGCGACCTTGGCCACCAGCGGCCCGTCGATCACGCCGAAGTCGAAGACCCCGACCAGCGCCCGGCCCTCCATCTGGGCGCGGTCGAACGGCGTGCGGCCCGGCTGGGCGAAGCCCTTGTAGGGGACGTCGGCTTCCGTGTTGTAGAGCGCCTTGCCGGCCAGCGGCCGGCTGAAGCGGATGGCGAAATAGAGCTGGCGGCCCGGCGCCCAGCCGCGGGTCTCGCGCATCCCCGTCACCGTGCCGTCCTCGGCGACGCGGATCCGCGACCAGCTGACCTTGCCCGGATAACTGTAAATCGAAGACCGCAGGTCCAGCAGCACCTGGGCCCGCGCCCCCTTGGCGTAGGCGTAGCGGTGCATCCCGGTGCGCAGACCGGCCGTCAGCTCGGCCCGCACCTGGCTGTCGGTCAGGGTCACGGCGTAGTAGCCAGGCTGGGCCACCTCGCCGTCGTGACTGAAGCGCGAGCGGTAGCCCGAGCCGGGCTTGTCGGCCTGGCCGGGCTCCAGCCTGGCCTCGCCCGAGACCGGGGCCAGCAGCACGTCGCCGAGGTCCGAATGGCCCGAGCCGGAGAAGTGGGTGTGCGAAAAGCCCAGGATCGTCGGATCGCCATGGCGGTAGCCGGCGGCGCGGGCGTAGCTCTGCTTGAACGGCAGGATGTCGGTGTCGGGGCTGAGCTGGACCATGCCGAACGGGGCCACCGCGCCGGGAAAGGTGTGGCCGTCGCCGCCCGTGCCGATGAACGGGTCGACGGCCTGGTAGGGGGTCTTGGCGGCGTCCTGGGCGAAGGCTGGAGATACGGCGAGCGCGGCAATCGCGGTCAGCACCAATCCAAGACGCATGGGATTCTCCTACGAGGGGCGCCGCGACCCTAGCGGCTGGCAAGGCGGGACGTCATCCGATTTGGGAGGTCGGGTAGGACCCGGCTCGTCCAGCCCCTCCCCCCGTGGGGGCGGCCGAAGGCCGGTGGGGGGCGTTTTGGGATCGTCGATCCGGGTTGCAGCCATCGGCCGATCACTCCCCCTCCGTCGGCTGCGCCGACACCTCCCCCACAGGGCAGGGCTGTCGCATATGGATTTGCTCTGAAAAAACCTGTCATCCCGGACAAGCTCGGCAGAGCCGAGCGCCGATCCGGGACCGCCGCAAGCTCTGAGTTCACGCCCCGGTCCCGGATCTTCGCGCTGCGCGCTCGTCCGGGATGACAACCGTTTTGAGGCATATGCGATACCCCTGCCCCACAGGCGGAGGACCTTGGTGGTATGGCTTCGCGCTCTCACGCGGAAACCGCTGAGTGGATGGAAAGGGTCGCGGAGCGCCGGACATCGTCCGGAGTGTTTGAATAAATACCGTTTCGACGAAGCCCGATCGCTCCGCGCCATCGTTATTCGCCAGCGTCCGGTAGGCAGCCCTGTTGAGGCTTAGCCGGACCCGGTCTCGATCCCTTTCGGGAGAAACCGGACGACAGGGGCGCGGGCCGCCGGGCAATCACGCGCTTGGTCCCCATCGACGCCGACGGCGGGCGGGCTTCCCAACGATGGAAGGCCCCGGACACGCTGGAGTAACCCCCTCCAGCCCAGTCCCGCTCGATCGCCCCCCGCCGCCGCATCGGTCGCTGGCCATGCGCCCTTTCCCCGCGACGAGGTGAGACCAGGATACGGGGAGTTTCAGCGCCGAGGACCGGTGACGCTGATGATTTCGCAGGGCGTTGGAAGGGTTGGAGTTCTTTGGGTGACATACGGGGATAGACGCCGCCCCATCCCCCTACAGCCGTCATTCCCGCCCTCGTGGCGGGAACCCCTTTGTCCGTCGCACGTGCGGGGGTGTGGCGCGCCAGCGCGCCAAGGCGTCTCACCGTCGGCTGAACCAGGGGTTCCCGCCACAAGGGCGGGAATGACGGTTCTAGAAGAAGAAAGTCTTTGCCCCTCCCGTCGCCCGCAACGGCGAGGCCTCGCCTTGGACCCTTGATGGCGAGCCTGCTCTGGCGTCTGGCCGTGTCAAGGACCGGCCTCCGGCCGGCCGCGCCGCGGTCGCCCCCGCGGGGCGATCCTTGACACGGCCAGACGCCAGAGCTCCGATCCACCAAGGGTTTAAGGCGGGGCCCCATCCAGGGCGGATGGGGCGCGGACCGGAAAAATGAGCTAAGCTTGACCCTAAGCCGTCTGAGGGAAAGCGCGACATTGTTCATCAAGGCGGCAGAGAGCTATGCGGCTTGGTTTCGCATGATCGTCGAGGTCATCAGGGCGGCCGACGGAGCGGCTCGCTGGGGCACGTTCAAAGCGGCGTTAATGGCAGAAGGTAGTGAATATGCCGGAGTCGCTTTCAACACCAGCAACCTGGATCAAGAAGATGAATTCACAAGCGATCTTGAACAAACGTTGAACGCTTTCGTGCAGCTGGATTTTCTCGATCTTCAGTACAAACGCTCTGGAACCGGCAAGTTAGATCTTCCGCTCGCAGTTTGGACGCTCAAGCCAAAAGGCATGAAGCTCTACGAGCGAGGGCCAACGGCGCAGCGCCACCTATTTCTAAGATTGGCAATTTGGCAGCGGGTGAAGGCGATTTACGAACCTATTAAAGCTCCCGTTGCGATGGCTGGAACCGTATTCACGGTGGCCAAATTGTTCGCACGGCTGCCCGACATGCATGCCGTGCTTGCAGCGTCCGCTGCCGCAGCAATGGCGGTCGTTTGGGGGCTTTTCAAAAATGATCGCGCTTAAGGACAGGGTTACGACCGCCATCAGTTAAGGCAGGTAACGATTTTCAGCCCAACAGCCCCGCTAACACCGCCCGCACCCTTTCCCCATTCCCCCGCCGCCCCAAAGCGCCTAGGTAAGCCTCACTCTGAGCATATCGGGGGAGCATCCGGGATCGGAGGATGGCGATGGATGACGCGGGCATGAGCTTGCAGGCGACGATGACGGCGATGGGACAGGCGGCTCGGCAAGGGGCCCAGGCCCTGCGCGTGGCCACGCCAGCCCAGCGCACCGCCGCCCTCCAGGCCATGGCCGCCGCCATCCGCGCCGACGCGCCGGCCATCCTCGCCGCCAACGCCCGCGACCTCGACAAGGCCGGGGCCGGCGGCCTGACCGCGCCGATGGTCGAGCGGCTGATGCTGAACCCCGAGCGCCTGGAAGGCGTGGCGGCCGGCGTCGAGGCCGTGGCGGCCATCCCCGACCCCCTGGGCGTGGAGACCGCCCGCTGGACCCGTCCCAACGGCCTGGACATCGCCCGGGTGCGCACCCCGATCGGCGTGATCGCCATGATCTTCGAGAGCCGTCCGAACGTGACGGCCGACGCCGCGGCGCTGTGCGTGCGCTCGGGCAACGCGGTGATCCTGCGCGGCGGGTCCGAGTGCCTGAACTCCAACCTCGCCCTCCACGCGGCCACCGCCAAGGGGCTGAAGGCGGCGGGGATCTCGACCGACGCGGTGCAGATCGTCCGCACCCCCGACCGCGACGCCGTCGGGGCGATCCTGGGCGGCCTGGACCGCGCGATCGACCTGATCATCCCCCGCGGCGGCAAGAGCCTGGTGGCGCGGGTGCAGAAGGAGGCGCGGGTGGCGGTGCTGGGCCACCTGGAGGGCCTGAACCACGTCTTCGTCCACGCGGCGGCCGATCCGAAGAAGGCCGTCGACATCGTGCTGAACGCCAAGATGCGCCGGGTGTCGGTGTGCGGCTCGGCCGAGACGCTTCTCGTCGACCGCGCCGCGGCCGGGCGCCTGCTGCCGCCGATCGCCGACGCCCTGATCAAGGCCGGCTGCGAGCTGCGCGGCGACGGTCCCTCGCGGGCCATCGAGCCGGGCATGAAGCCGGCCGTCGAGGCCGACTGGTCGACCGAGTACCTGGCGCCGGTGATCTCGGTGGCCGTGGTCGACGGGGTGGAGGGCGCGGCCGCCCACATCGCCGCCTACGGCTCGGGCCACACCGACGCGATCCTGACCGAGGATGTGGCGGCGGCCGAGCGGTTCATCGCCCTGGTCGACAGCGCCATCGTGCTGGTCAACGCCTCGACCCAGTTCGCCGACGGCGGCGAGTTCGGCTTCGGGGCCGAGATCGGCATCGCCACCGACAAACTCCATGCCCGCGGTCCGGTCGGGGCCGAGCAACTGACGACGTTCAAATATGTGGTTCGCGGGACCGGCCAGACTCGTCCCTGAAGCCGGCCGGCCTTCGGCGCAGAGGCTGGGGTTCCACCTGGAGCCCGGCATGCGCGTGGGCCTGTTCGGCGGCAGCTTCAACCCGGCGCACGAGGGCCACGCCCACGTCGCCGAGACGGCGTTGCGACGCCTGGAGCTGGACAAGGTGATCTGGCTGGTCTCGCCGCAGAACCCGCTGAAGTCCTCGCACGAGACCCGGCCGCTGGCCGAGCGCCTGGCCGGGGCCCGGCAGTGGGCGCGCGGGGCCGGCATGATCGTCTCCGACGCCGAGACGCGGCTTGGCTCGCAATACACCATCGACACCCTGCGGGTGCTGCGGGCGCGGTTCCCGGGCGTGAAGTTCGTCTGGATCATGGGGGCCGACAGCCTGGCCAGCTTCCACCGCTGGCGGGGCTGGACCCAGATCATGCGCGAGGTTCCGGTGGCGGTGATCTCGCGGCCGTGGATCGCCCTGAAGGCCCGCACCTCGCCCGCCGCCCGCCGCTTCGCCTGGGCCCGCAAGCCCGCCAGCGCCGCCGCGATCCTGGCCGACGCCACCGCGCCGGCCTGGGTCTACCTGACCGGCCCGCTGAACTACGCCTCGTCGACGGCCCTGCGGAAGCGGCAGACGAAGGGGTAGGCGCGACGGCGCGGTTGCGGGTTTTCCTTCGCGGTTTGCGGGTGTATGGTCGGAACACAAGCGGAACAGTCCATGTCCTACAGGGCCGTCGAAATCGCGAACGAGTTTCTGCGCTTGCCTGGGGCGGCGGACCGCCTGACCCAGATGCATCTGCAGAAGCTGACCTATATCGCCCATGGCTGGAATTGGGCGATCAACAACGAACCACTCGTCGCTGATGATATCGAAGCCTGGAGTTTTGGTCCGGTTGTTCGCGACCTCTATGAGCACACCAAGTTTTTCGGAAGCCAGCCGATCGGGCGCCTCATCAGCCCGGACGACAGCCAGGTCGCGCGCTTCTTCGGGAAAACAGGGGATGCGGCTCCCTATCGCGCGGACCTGAGCGACCGAGAACGCCAGGTCATCGAACAGGTCTGGGCGCGGTACAGCGGCCTGAACGCCATTCGGCTTTCCGAGTTGACGCATCAGCCAGGAACGCCCTGGTTCCAGGCCTTCCAACGCGGACGCAACTCACGGATCGACGACGACGCTATTCGGGCTCACTACAACGCCTTGGCTGATCGTGCCGCCTAGCGACAGACCGCCTGGACGCGATCCGTCGATTATCCGGAACGCTCCCACGGAGCCGGACCGCGTCGATCTGGATGCCGATCAAAGCAAACGCTACCTGGAGATGGTCGGCGAGCTATCGGCCGAAAACGAACGCCTTCGCGCCGACGTTGAAAACCTCAAAGGCCAGCAGACCTACGACGACGTTCGCACGAGGATGATGGAGCCGTACGCCGGAAAGGTGTTCAACTTCCTGGTCGGCTATTGCGGATTCGTTGGCGTGATCATCCTGCTGAGCGGCTTCAAGATTGGCGGCTTCGAAATCTCCGACACCGTGTTGAGCGTCATAGCCGGCAGCACCGCCGCCTCCGCGATCGGCCTCGTCGGCTTTGTCGTCAGCGGACTTTTCGGGGCCGCCAAGGCGACACGCGCGACGTCGCGCCGACCGCTGAATCCGCCGTGACCACGTTCCCCCTCATCTTTTCGGTTCATCCGTGCTATGGGAGGGCTTGCGCGAACCCATCAAGGAGCATTTCCGCTGCGTAGCGACCCCGCGCCAAGTGCGCACGAGGGAACGGTTTCCCCCGATACCTCGACCAAGAACGAGTCCGAGCTGGACCTGAGTATCAAGGCCCTCGAGACCCTGATCCTGTCGCGTCTGGACGACGACAAGGCCCAGGACATCGTCCACATCGACCTGACGGACAAGAGCTCGGTCGCCGACAGCCTGATCGTGGCGTCCGGCCGTTCGCACCGTCACGTCGGCGCCCTGGCCGACCACATCATCCGGGCGCTCAAGGAGAGCGGCTTCGGCAAGGCGCGGGTCGAAGGCCTGCCGCACTGCGACTGGGTGCTGATCGACGCCGGCGACGTGGTGGTCCACCTGTTCCGCCCCGAAGTCCGCTCGTTCTACAACATCGAGAAGATCTGGGCCGTCGACGCGCCGCACCGGATGGCGTCGAACTAGGCGGGTCCGCCCTCATCCTTCGACAAGCTCAGGATGAGGGCTACTTATCGTCTGCCTCCCCTTGAAACCTCATCCTGAGCCTGTCGCCCATTCTTGGGTCGGATCGGTTTAGCCGATCCGCGGGAGACGGGGTTTCAACGCAGGGCACTGATGAAGATCACGATCCTCACCGTCGGGAAGCTCGGCCGCATGGTCGAGGCGCAGCTGGCCGTGGACTATGCGTCGCGGGCCACGGCGTCCGGCCGCGCCCTGGCCCTGGGGCCGGTCGAGATCGTCGAGGTCGAGGCGCGCAAGCCCGGCAAGGCCGCCGAGGCCGAGGTGCTGCGCCCGCATCTCGACAGCGCCTATGTCATCGCCTGCGACGAGCACGGCAAGGTGCGGCCAAGCCGGGCCTTCGCCGAGCATGTCGGCCGGCTGCGCGACGACGGCCAGCGCCGGGTCGTGTTCCTGATCGGCGGGGCCGACGGGCTGGATCCCTCGATCCTGGCCGCGGCCGACGAGACCCTGGCCTTCGGGCCCCAGACCTGGCCGCACGCCCTGGCCCGCGCCATGCTGGCCGAGCAGGTCTATCGCGCGGTCACCATCCTGGCCGGCTCGCCGTATCACAGGGACTGATTTCTTGATCCGCTCATCCCGGCGAATGCCGGGATGAGCGGATGTGAGCGCGTGCGGGAAGCGGTTGTCGCTCCCTCTCAATCCGGGCATTGATCCTCGCATGCCGCGCCGCGTCGCCTTGATCACCGCCAGCCTCCTGGCCGCCCTGCTGGGCGCCGGCGGCCTCGTCGCGGCCCAGCAGGGCAAGCCGGGCGGCCAGCGGGCCAGGGACGAGCAGGCCGCGGCCGACACCCGCCGCGAGATCGCCGACCTGCGCGGCGAGCTGGACGCCCTGGGCCGCCAACGGGTCGACGCCGGCGACGACGTGGCGGCCAAGCGCGCCCGGCTGGAGGCCCTGCACCAGCGGGAATCGGCCCTGGTGGCCGAGCTGGGCCGTGATCGCGGGCAGCTGGCCCGGCTGCTGTCGGCCCTGCAGCTCTTCCGCCGCGATCCGCCGCCGGCCCTGCTGGTCAGCCCCGGCGACGCCCGCGACGCGGTGCGGGCCGCGATCCTGATCCGCGCCATGACCCCGGAGCTGCAGGCCCGGGCCGACGGCTACGCCCGCCAGGCCCGCGCCGTCTCGGCCCTGCGCCGCGAGGCCGCCGCGGCCTCCGAGCAGCTGTTCACCGCCGAGAGCCTGGTCGCCGACCGCCGGGGCGACCTGGAACGGATGATCGTCGAGAAGACCCAGATCGAGCGCGCCTACGCCCAGGAAGCCCTGACCGGCGACGACCAGGGCACGCTGGGGGCCCTGACCGACGGCCTGGCGCCCAGGCCGGCGACCGGCCCCCTGAAGCTGAGCTCGCCCGTCCCCGGACCGCTGGCCCGGCGGTTCGGCCAGGCCATGCCGGCCGGCGGCCGCGCCACCGGCCTGACGATCCGCACGGAAAAGGGTCACGCCGTGGCCAGTCCCGCCGCCGGCGTGGTCGAATACGCCGGACCGCTGAACGGCTGGGGGACGGTCTTGATCCTGCGGGCCCAGGGCGCCTACCATCTGGTGCTGGCCGGCCTGGACCAGGTTTCGGTGGCGCCCGGACAATCTGTCGCACCCGGCGCGACGGTTGGCCGGATGGCCGACCGTGGTTCCCCGGAGCCAGAACTCTATTTCGAGGTTCGCGAAGACGGCGCCCCGGTCGATCCGGAGCGTTGGTTGAAACAGGGATCGCGATAAACGGCTTTTTCAGCGATGATGGCCGTCAAATGAACAAGGGTCCGTCGCACTCAGGCGGAACGACGAGTTTTTAACGCGGCGCGACGGCGTCGTCAGGGAGCCCCTTCGGCCACATGCGCAAGTACCTGCTCATCGGTGTTTCGGCCTTCGTCCTCGGTGCGGGGACCATGGCCTATGTCAGCCCCATCGCCCAGGCGACCAGCGCGAGCAAGGGCCAGACCTACAAGATGCTGGAACTGTTCGGCGACGTCCTGCAGACCGTCGACAACCAGTACGTCTCCGAGGTCGACAACAAGAAGCTGATCGAGGCGGCGCTGGACGGCATGCTGACCAGCCTGGATCCGCATTCGGGCTACCTGTCGCCCGACAGCTTCGAGGACATGCAGGACACCACCCGCGGCGAGTACGGCGGCCTGGGCATCGAGGTGACCAGCGAGGACGGCGTGGTCAAGGTGATCTCGCCGATGGACGGCACGCCCGCCTCGCGGGCCGGCATCCAGGCCGGCGACTACATCACCGCCGTCAACGGCCAGTCGGTGCTGGGCCTGACTGTCAACGAGGCGGTCAAGCAGATGCGCGGCGCGGCCGGCGAGGCGGTCACCCTGACCATCGCCCGCGAGAAGGCCGACCCGTTCGACGTCAAGCTGGTGCGCGAGGTGATCAAGCCCAAGGCCGCCATCGCCCGCATGGAAGGCGACTACGGCTATGTCCGCCTGCCCGGCTTCAACGAGAAGGCCACCGACGCCCTGACCGCGTCGATCAACGACCTGAAGGCCAAGAACCCCCACATGAAGGGGCTGATCTTCGACCTGCGCAACAATCCCGGCGGTCTGCTCGACCAGGCCGTGGGCGTCTCGGACGTGTTCCTGGACGGCGGCGAGGTGGTCAGCCAGCGCGGCCGCGACCCGCGCGACATTCAGCGCTACAACGCCAAGCCCGGCGACCTGCTGAACGGCCTGCCGGTGGTGGTGCTGATCAACCAAGGCTCCGCGTCAGCGGCTGAAATCGTCGCCGGCGCCCTGCAGGACCGTCACCGGGCGGAGCTGGTGGGCATCACCAGCTTCGGCAAGGGCTCGGTGCAGACGGTGATCCCGTTGCGCGGCGGGGCCGACGGGGCCCTGAAGCTGACCACGGCCCGCTACTTCACCCCGTCGGGCCGCTCGATCCAGAAGACCGGCATCGAACCCGACCTGGAAGTGGCCCAGACCAAGGACCAAGCCCAGGACATCGCCAACCGCGTGTGGTTCAGCGAGGCCAGCTTCAAGAACGCGCTGAACGCCGACGAGGGCAAGAGCCGCCAGGGCGTCCACACGCCCGCCGAGGCTCCGCCGCCCGGCTTCGACGACAAGAAGGGCGACTTCCAGCTGCAGCGCGCCATCGCCGTGCTGAAGGCCGGCTCGGTCGAGGCCGTGCCCAAGCTGCCCAAGCCCCAGGCCAAGATCGCCGAGGTCACCGCCAAGGCCGCCGCCGCGGCCGGCAAGGGCCCGCCGGTCGAGAAGAAGTAGGAACCTCTTCCTTCTCCCCTTGCGGGAGAAGGTGGCCTGCGGAGCAGGTCGGATGAGGGGTCTCCCGGACTGATCCGCCGCGTCCAGCCTGACCGCTGAGCGCGGCGGTTTCGTTCTCAGACCCCTCACCCGTCGTCCTCCGGACGACACCCTCTCCCGCAAGGGGAGAGGGAATTCGAACCATTCCGCCGCACCCCCATTAACCATATATTCGGCGCTTGCCCTTAAGGCTCGGACCATGGCCGTGACCTTCTCCCGCAAGCCCGCCTACGGCGCCGACGCGCCCGCGCCAAGCCGCGGGGATGGACGCGAGGACGGCGATCTGCGCGCCAGGATCCTGGCGGCGGCGGCCAACCCGTTCATCGGCGCCAGCGCCGCGGCCTTCCTGTTCCTGCTCAGCCTGGCCCTGCTGGTGCTGGTCACCGGCGACCCCAACAAGGGCTCGCCCCTGGTGCGGGTGGCCCTCGACCAGATCGGCACGACCAAGAACGTCCCGCCCGGCTGGCGCGAGGCCCTGGCCGGCGAGGGCGAGCAGGAAGCGCCGCTGCTGCCGGGCGCCCTGGACCTGTCGAACCTGCCGTTCCTGAGCCACGCCGACTCGGCCGACGACGCCGAGGCCGGGGCGATCGCCGCCCCGCCGCCCGTCGCCTCGGCCACCGGCCCGCTGCCGGCCGCCCCGATCGCCGGCCTCTACACGCCGGGCCCCGGCGGCGGCTCTCTGCCGGTGATCGCCCCCGACGGCCGCACGGCGGCCGAGGCCTACGCCCGCCCGTTCACCGCCGATGGCCGCCCCAAGGTGGCCCTGGTGATCGGCGGCCTGGGCCTCAATCCCCAGACCACCCGCGCGGCCATCGAGACCCTGCCGCCCGAGATCACCCTGTCGTTCGCCCCCTATGCCGAAGGCCTGCAGGGCTGGATCGACCTGGCCCGCAGCCATGGCCACGAGGTGCTGCTGGAAGCGCCGATGGAGCCGGTCGACTATCCCGCCAACGACCCGGGCCCCTACACCCTGATCGCCGCCAACCGCCCCGAGGACACGGTGCGCAAGCTGGAGTGGCTGATGTCGCGGGCGACGGGCTATTACGGCCTGACCAACTATCTGGGCTCGCGGTTCGTCACCAGCGACACGGCCATGACCACCTTCACCCTGGCCCTGAAGGCCCGGGGCCTGGCCTTCATCGACGACGGCCAGGCGTCCCTGCGCGGCGGGCCGATCCCCCGCGCCTCGGCCGACCGGATCGTCGACGACGAACTGTCGGCCGGCGCGATCGACGGCCAGCTGAAGATGCTGGAGGCCGGCGCCGCCGGTCGCGGCCAGGCCCTGGGCTCGGGCTTCGCCTATCCGGTGACCATCAACCAGGTGCGGCTGTGGGCCGCCGGCCTGTCCGGGAGGGGCTTGCAACTGGCCCCCGCCTCGGCCATGGCCAAGCGATGAGCGCCAGCCAAACGTCCGACCCCTATCCCGATCACCGGCCCAATGTCGGCGTCGTGCTGTTCCACCCGGACGGCCGCGTCTGGCTGGGCAAGCGCCACAACCAGCCGCCGCCCCATAACTGGCAGTTTCCGCAAGGCGGGGTCGACGACGGCGAGGACCTGCTGGCCGCGGCCCGCCGCGAGCTGGCCGAGGAGACCGGCGTCACCTCGGTCGACTATCTGGGCCGCACCGACGGCTGGCTGATCTACGACTTCCCCGCCGACTTCGCCTCGTCGAAAAAGGCTCGTGGATTCAAGGGCCAGAAGCAGGTGTGGTTCGCCTTCCGCTTCCTGGGCGACGAGTCCGAGATCGACCTGGAGGCCGACGCTCATGTCGAGTTCGACGCCTGGAAATGGGGCGCTCTCGACGAAACGCCCGAACTGATCGTACCCTTCAAGCGCGCGGTGTACGAACAGGTCGTCGTCGCGTTCGGTGGGTTCGCGCGCGGCGGCTGAAATCTCGCCGCATTGGGGAGCATGGAATGGCGGACACGATCCTGCTGATCCACGGCTACGGTTGCGCTGGAGACGTGTGGGATCCCATGGCCGCGCGGCTACGGGCCGAGGGCTACCGCGTCGTGTCGCCGACCATCCGCTCGGCCGTGCGTACGGTCGACGGCCCCCGGGCAGGCCTGGCCGGCCTGACCCTGGCCGACTATGTCGCCGAGATGGGCGCCCTGGCCCAGGCCCTGGCCAAGGAGGACGGCAGGAAGCCAATCGTCTTCGGCCACTCCATGGGCGGACTGATCGCCCAGAAGGTCGCCGAGGCCGGCCACGCCGATCGCCTGGTGCTGTTCGCCCCCGCCTCGCCGGCCGACGCCCGCGGCAAGCCCAAGCTCTCGCCGGTCTTCACCTTCCTGAACATGGCCCTGCAGTCCAAGCCCGAGACCCGGGCGGGCAAGATGTGGAAGACGGGCTTCAAGTTCGGCGTCATGAATGCCGTGCCGGCCGCGCGCCACGACGCGCTGTACGCGACCATGGTGCACGACAGCGGACAGGTGCTGGCCGACCTCGCCTGGCCGCACAAGGATCCGAACCGGGCCGCCCATGTCGACGCCACAAAAGTGACCGTCCCCGTGCTGGTCCTGGCCGGCGCCCTGGATCGCACCACGCCTCTCGAAGACGTGCGGCTCGTCGGCCGGAAATATCCGACCGCCGACCTCAAGATCTACCCCAACAACGCCCATTACCTGATAGATGAGCCAAACACGATGAGCATTCTCGACGACGTGATCGCCTGGCTGACGGGCAAACCGAAAGCCGCTCCGGCCCCGCCTCCGGCTCCCGCCCCAGCGCCCGCGCCCGAACCCGTGAAGGCCGCGGAGCCCTCACCGACGCCCGCCCCGGCTTCGATCGAACCCGCGCCGACCCCGGTCGCCAAGGCCTCCGCCGCGCCGACGGCGATCCCCCCCGAGCCAAAGCCCCCCAAAACCACGGCGAAGGCCGCGGCCAAGCCCGCTCCGGCCAAGGCGGCCGCTCCCAAGGCGACGCCGACCCCCAAGGTCACCAGGACAGCGCCGGCCCCGAAGCCGGCGGCTGCGAGAGCCCCGGCCAAGACCACGGCGCCCAAACCGGCCGTCGAGAAGCCCGCGGCCAAGGTCGCTCCGGCCGCCAAGGTGACCGCAAAGGCCGCTCCAAAAGCCGCCGCCGCGCCGAAGACGACAAGGGCCGCGCCGGCCGCGAAGGCGTCCGCCGAGGCCAGCGCCCCGAAAGCCACGCCCGCGCCGAAGGCCGCCGAGGCGCCGTCCGCCGCCAAGCCGGCGGCCAAGCTCAAGGCCGAAGCCAAGCCCGTCGCCGCCAAGGCGCCGGCCAAGACCGCCGCGCCCAAGCCGGCCGCCAAAGCGGCCGCCAAGGCGGCGCCGACGCCCAAAGCCGTCGCCCCGAAGGCAGCCCCGAAGGCCGTCAAGGCGGTCAAGGCGGTCGCGCCTGCGAAGCCGACGGCCAAGCCGAAGGGCGAGGCCGAGCCCGCCCCCGCCAAGGTCGCCGCGCCGAAGCCCTCGTCGACCCCGAAGGCGACCAAGGCCGCCCCGAAGACGCCTCCCAAGACGGCCCCGAAGGCAACCAAGGCGCCCGCGACGAAATCCGCCGCCAAATCTTCGCCATCACCGAAGAAGAGCGTGTAGGCTTGAGGCTCGGCGCTCTGGCCGACCGTAGCGGCGAGGCGCGCGTGACGACTCCGGTGATCATGGTGCACGGCGCCTTCTGCGGCGGCTGGACGTTCGACACGTTCCGCCGCCCCTTCGAGGCCGCCGGCCATGTCGTCCAGACCCCGGACCTGCTGGGCCATGGCGACGGGGCCCTGGTCGCCGGCCGCTCGATGATCGACTACGCCAAGCAGATCGCCGCCCTGTGCGAGGCCTGCCACGAGCCGCCCATCCTGATCGGCCACTCGATGGGCGGTCTGGTGGCCCAGATGGCCGCCGCCCGCGCGAGCGTCTCGCGGCTGATCCTGCTGGCCCCGTCCCCGCCCTGGGGCGTCACCGGCTCGTCCCTGGAGGAGGCGGCTTCGGCCGTCAGCCTCTACGCCCTGGGTCCCTACTGGCTGCAGGCCGTGGCCCCGGACTACAGCGTCGTCGAAAGCTACACCCTGGACCGCCTGCCCCGTGACCAGCGCAAGCGTCTCTACGCCAAGATGCACGCCGAGAGCGGCCGGGCGCTGTGGGAGACGCTCAACTGGTTCATGGACCCGTTCATGACCACCGGCGCCGGTCCGACCAACGTCCCCACCCTGGCGATCGCCGGCGGCCGCGACGTCATCCACCCCCCCGCCACCGTACGCCAGACCGCCGCGCGGCTGGGCGGATCGTGCGAGGTCTTCCCGTCGATGAGCCACTGGCTGCCCGGCGAACCCGGCTGGGAGGAGGTCGCCGCGACCTGCCTGGACTTCATCGCCGCCGAGGATCGCGCGGCCGCCTAGAGCGCGTTGGGCGAAAGTGTGAGCGGTTTCCCGTCGACTTCCGCTGCCCTCCAATTGCGGCGCTTTCGCGGCCGATCTTCGGCTCCTGCGCGGCAATCAGGCCGGTGTTTGACAGTATTCGGAGCTGCTTTGCCTAGAAATTCAGCGGCGATACACTGATGCAATCTATTGCCTAAACTTCAGGAACCTTGACGCGCGGGATGAGTTTTCGCGCGGAAGAGGTTTTCATGCACGCCTATAGCCATCCGCTACAACAACGCGAATCGGAGCGCCGTTCGTTCGCGGGACCGGACCCCCGCGGGGATCCCGCCGCGCCGCCGCCGGCGCCCCTGGCCATGCCGGACCAGCCGCTGCATCGCGCCGCCGAGCCGCGTCGTTTCGCGCCGATCCCGGGCCTGGGACGGCGGCGGGCGGCCCTGGCGGCGTTCTGCGTCCTGGCGACCGGCCTGGCGGTGTTCGCGGTGACGGCGGCCATGGCCGAGGACGGGCTGGACCCGCTGGAGGTCGCGCATGTGAGCCTGATCCTGGTGCTGTTCGGCTGGATGGCCTTCTCGTTCGCCGCCAGCCTGGGCGGGCTGTGGCTGTCGCGCCGGGCCGACGCCTGGGAGCGGGCGATGGCCCAGGCGCCGCTGCCGGCCCTGACCACCCGCACGGCCCTGCTGGCCCCGATCTATCACGAGGATGTCGGGCCGTTCTTCGCCCGGCTGGCCACCATGCGGGCCGGGCTGCACGCCCTGGGCCTGACGCCGATGTTCGACATCGTCGTGCTCAGCGACAGCCGCCGGCCCGAGGTGGTCGCCGACGAGCAGCGGGGCTTCGCCGCCTTCCGGCGCGGCGGCGTCGGCCCCCGGGCCTATTACCGCCACCGTCCGGAGAACATCGACCGCAAGGCCGGCAACGTCGCCGAATGGGTGCGCCGCCACGGCGGGGCCTATGACCACATGGTGGTGCTGGACGCCGACAGCCTGATGGACGCCCTGACCCTGTGGCGGCTGGCGGCGGCCATGGAGGCCGACCCGTCGCTGGGCCTGATCCAGACCGCGCCCAGCATCGTCGGGCGCCGCACGATGTTCGGCCGGCTGGAGCAGTTCGCCAACACCCTCTACGGTCCGCTGGCGGCATGGGGCATGGCCTGGTGGAGCGGGACCGACGGCAACTACTGGGGCCACAACGCCATCCTGCGGGTGGAGGCGTTCGCCCAGGCCGGCGGCCTGCCGCACCTCAAGGGCAGGAAGCCGTTCGGCGGTCATATCCTGAGCCACGACTTCGTCGAGGCCGCCTTCCTGCGCCGGGCCGGCTGGGGCGTGCGGCTGGCCCCCGCCCTGGGCGGCAGCTTCGAGGAGAGCCCGCCGACCCTGATCGATCACCTGATCCGCGACCGGCGCTGGTGCCAGGGCAACCTGCAGCACCTGGGCGTGCTGGCCGCCCGGGGCCTGCATCCCGCCAACCGGCTGCACCTGGCGCGCGGCGTGCTGAGCTACGCCCTGGCGCCGCTGTGGATCGCCCTGGTGGTCACCGGCGCCCTGCTCTCGGCCCCGGACGCGGGGACGGGCGGGGCCGGCGGCTATCCGCTGGCGGGGGCGGCGGTGCTGGCCGTCAGCCTGGGCTTCGTGCTGCTGCCCAAGCTGCTGTCCTACGCGATGATGCTGGCGGAAGGCCGGGCCCGGCAGTTCGGCGGCGCCTGGCGCGCCCTGGCCAGCGTCGGGCTGGAGACCCTGGCCTCGACCCTGACCGCGCCGATCATCATGGCCGCCCACACCCGCGCCCTGCTCTCGGTGGCCCTGGGCCGCGACGCCGGCTGGTCGGCCCAGCAGCGCGACGAGGGCCGGCTGAGCGGCCGCGCCGCCCTGGCCTTCCACTGGCCCGAGATGCTGATTGGCCTGGCCCTGGCCGCGCTCGGCCCCGCGATGGGCGCGGGCCTGTCGCCATGGCTGGCGGTGGCGGCCGCCAGCCTGGTCGCCGCGCCGTTCATCGTCTGGTGGACGGCCAGCATCGCCCGGGGGGTGCGCCTGAGGGACGCCGGCCTGCTGCTGACCCCGGGCGAGCGCCCGGCGGCGCCGGCTCAATGCGCCGGGGTGAACAGCTTCAGGCCCAGTATGCCCGAGACGATCAGCGCCAGGCAGACCAGCCGCCCGGCCGTGGCCGGCTCCTTGAACAGCAGGATGCCGACGATGGCCGTGCCCACCGCCCCGACCCCGGTCCAGACCGCATAGGCCGTGCCCAGCGGCAGGGACTTCACCGCCCAGCCCAGCAGGCCCATCGAGGCGACCAGGCTGACCCCGGTCAGCACGGTGGGGACCGGCCGCGTGAAGCCCTCGGTGAACTTCAGGCCCACGGCCCAGCCGATCTCGAACAGACCGGCGACGAAGAGGATGATCCAGGCCATGACCGGCTCCCATTGACCCGCGAAGGGGTGAGCGGGGTCGTCCCCGGAACAGCAAAAAAGGCGCGGGGTCGTCCCCGCGCCTTTTCTAGATAGGACCACCGGACCGGGGAGCAAGCCCCGGACCTGGCCAACCGCTAGCGGCTGGTGGTGCTGTACAGGATCTGGGCCTGCTCGTAGTTCTTGCCGATCGAGCTGTCGTCCAGCTTCTTCAGGCGCATATAGACCAGGCCGGCATGGCCGTCGGCCCAGGCGTCGTCCCACGACACCGTCAGGCGCTTGACGTCGCTGACCGTCAGGTCGTTGCGGATCAGGCGCAGCTGCGGCTTGTTCTCCCAGGTCGCCCAATCGTGCAGGGCGTTGGCCAGGGCCTGGGCCTGGGCGTCGCCCTGGGCGTACTGGATGGTGACGGTGCAGACGTTCTTGTTGCTGCCGGGATTGTCGACGGCGATCAGATACGGCTTGCCGATATCCATCACCCACTGCTCTTTCTTCTTCTTCATGCCGGCGGCCTTGGCCAGGGACGGCATGTCGCCGCCGACCACGGCCGGCTTGCAGACCTTGTCGAGCACGCCCAGCAGCTGCAGCGAAACGGGGTCGGTGGTGGGCGGGCCGCGGGTCGGGGCGACATAGTCCGGGGCCTGGCCGGCGGCCGGCGCGGCCACGGTCGGCGTCGCCGTCATGGGATCGGCCGGAGCGGCGGGGGTCTGGGCCGCCGGATCAGCGGCGGGCGCGGGAGCAGCGGCCGGCGCGGCGGCGGGAGCGGTCGGAGCAGTCGGCGCGGTCTGCTCCTGGGCGACGGCGGTCGAAACCGCCCCAACCAGGGCAATGGGAGCAATCAGGCTGGCGAGCGCAAGGCGCATGGTCGAGTTATCCCCGTTAGGCAAGAGGTCGGCATTAAAACCGACAGGCGTTCCCTCGCAACCCTTATGGTGGCCGATTAAGGCGGAGAATGGGTCACAAGTGTAATTTTCTTACCGGGCGGGTGCGACCTGACGCCCCAGGGGCGGAGGCGCCGCCCTCAGGGCTTGCCGGTGCTCAGCACGAAGGTCGCCGCGTTCGGGAAGTTGGCGACCACGACGTACAGCTTCAAGCCCGGATAGCCGGGCGAGACATAGGTCCCCTTCTGGATCAGTTGGCTGTCCTCGGCGACCTTCACGAAGCCCGAGCCGACGGCGATGCCGGCGTGGATCATGATGTTGCGCAGCAGGGTCGAGAAGGCGGCCGGATCGCTGGTGACCTGCTGGGCGCCGCCGTAATAGCCGACCTGGCAGAAGCCGTCCTGCGGGGCCTGGGCCAGGTAGAAGCGGGCGGTGGCGGGCGACACCCAGACCTTGGTCGCCGGTCCCTGCCACAGGGCCTGGATCGAGGCCGGGGCCGGCTTCCAGCCCAGCTTGGCGGCCGCGACCCCGACCGCCGCCGCGTTGGTCCCGGCCGGCAGGCAGACGCTCTTGAAGACGTCGACGACCTCCTGCCGATAGGTCGGAGCGGCCTGGGCCGAGCCCGTGAGCAGGGCCGCCGAAATGAGGATGGTCGCCAGAACGCGCATCGCTTTCCCCTGGCGCCAAGTGGCGCGGGCGGAAGCTTAGGCTCAATCGGAAGATTGCAGAACAATGTTCTGCAAACGTGACCCTAGAGCGTGTGGCAGCAAAAGTGTGAGCGGTTTCTAGGGCGCGGCGATCGCCTCCTTGAGGCCCGGCGTGAACTCGGCGCCGGCCTTGACCTGGGCGGTCGAGGCCTTGAGGGCGCCGCCGATCGGTTCGGAACGGCCGCCGAGGCAGCTCTTCAGGAACTGCTCGGTCACGGCGTTGAAGGCGATGTTGTTGACCGGCCGCGCGAAGCCATGGCCCTCGTCGGGGAACAGGACGTAGGTCACCGGTATGCCCTTGGCCTGCATCGCCTTGACGATCTGGTCGGACTCCGCCTGGTTGACGCGCGGATCGTTGGCGCCCTGGCCGATCAGCAGCGGCTTGGTGATCGCGCCGGCGCGGTAGACGGGCGAGCGGTCCTTGAGCAGGGCCAGGCCTTCCGGCGTGGTCGGGTCGCCCATCCGCTTGTAGAACTGCTGTTTGCCGGCCTCCCAGTAGGGCGGGATGGTCTTGAGCAAGGTTTCCAGGTTCGACGGACCGACGATGTCGACCCCGCAGGCGAAGGTCTCCGGCGTGTAGGTCAGGCCCACCAGCGTGGCGTAGCCGCCGTAGGAGCCGCCCATGATCGCCACCTTCTTGGGCGTGGTGACGCCGCTCGACACCGCCCAGCCGACCGCGTCAATCAGGTCGTCGTGCATCTTGCCAGCCCATTCGAGGTTGCCGGCGGCGATGAAGGCCTTCCCGAAGCCGGTCGAGGCCCGGTAGTTCACCGACAGCACCCCGTAGCCGCGGTTGGCCAGCCACTGGTGGCCGCCGTTGTAGCCGTAGGAGTCGCGGCCCCACGGACCGCCGTGCACGAGCAGCACCAGCGGCACGGGCTTTTCCGGCTTGCCGTCGCCATCGACGTCCGAGCCGGGCGGCAGGGTCAGGTAGGAGACCAGGGTCAGGCCGTCGCGGGCCTTGATCGCCTGGGGGAACATCGGGACCAAGGGCGCGCTCTTGAGCTCGGGCCGGCCGACGAACAGCTCGGTCACGGTCTTGGCCTTGCGGTCGTAGAGATAGGTGGCCGCCGGGGCGACGACCGGGTCGGAGGTCACGGTCCACAGATCGTCCGCGTCGGTGCGCGAGGTGACGTGCACGTCGCCCTTCAGCTTGCCGGCCAGGAAATCCAGGTCGGTCTTGATCGCCGGGTCGAGGGTCGTCCAGCTGTCGCGCAGATAGTCGACCGAATAGGCCTGGACGACGCCGGTCCTGGGATCGGCGAGGATCCCGCCGATGTCGGCCCGGGCGTCCTGGCCAATCACCGTGGACTTGCCGCTGGCCACGTCCTGGGCGACCAGCACGCTGGTGTCGCGCCCTCGGGAGTCCAGCCAGTACAGCGTCTTGCCATCGGCCGTGAAGCTCAGCGGCGCGGTGGTCATGGAGTCGTCCAGGCCGAAGGCGACCACCGGCTTGTCCTCGACCTTGCCGCCCGTCACCCGGTAGTAGTCGGCGCCGCCGTCGGACCGCTGCTTGGAAGCCAGGCGCAGGTTCAGGCCGTCGTCGGCTTCGAAGCCGGCATAGCCTTCGTTCTTCAGCAGCAGCGTCAGCGCGCCGGTCTTCAGGTCCAGGCTGTAGACGTCGTGCCACCTGGGATCGCGATTGTTGACCCCCACCAGGATGCGGTCCTTCACGCGGCGGCTGACGCCGAGGATCTGGGCGCGGGTCTTCTCGAACGGGGTCAGGGTGCGCTGGACGCCGCTGGCGACATCGACGCCGTAGATCAGGAAGTTCTCGTCGCCGCCCTTGTCGTTGACGAACAGCAGGGCCTTGGAGTCCGGCGACCAGAAGTAGCTGCGGATCGGCCGCAGCTTTTCCTCGGTCAGGGGCTTGGCCTTGGACAGGTCGGCGCGCGGGGCCACCCAGAGGTTCATCACCCCGTCGCGCGGCGCGATCCAGGCCAGCCACTGGCCGTCCGGGCTGATCCGTCCGGAAGCCCGGCTGGGATTGCCGAACAGCTTGGCGCGCTCGATCAGCGGCGCGGCGACAGGTTCGGCGGCCTGGGCGGCCAACGGCGTGACCGCCACGGCGAAGGCGAGGCTGATCAGGATCGGACGCATCGATGGCTCCCCCAAAAGGTCGGGCACAACCTTCGGTGAGCTTCAGCGCGGGCGCAAGTGTCCGCCCGTTCCAAACGCAAAACGGCCCGGACGCTTTCGCGCCCGGGCCGTCATGTCTTTAAGCGCCCGAAGGCGGGTCGTGGCGGTTTAGGCCGCCTCGACCGCGTGCTCGGCCAGGATGGTGAAGCCGTCCGGGCCGACGTCGGCGAAGCCGCCCTGGATGTCGAACAGGCGCACGCTCGAGCCGTCGCGGACCGTGACCCGGCCTTCGCGCAGGGTGGTCATGAACGGCGCGTGGTTCGGCAGGACGCCGAAGTCGCCTTCCGTGCCGGGCGCGTCGACCTGGTCGACCTCGGCGGAGAACAGTTCGCGCTCGGGCGCGACGAGGGAGAAGTGCAGCTTGGCCATCAGTCGTGAGTCTCCACGGCGCCCAGGGCCGCTTCGATGTCTTCGTCGGTCTGGATCTCGGTCCCGCAGAACGGGCAGAAGCGGATGGTGGCCAGCACGACGCCGGTTTCACCATCCTCTTCCCGATGACCCAGGTTGAGCAGGATCAACCCGCTGTCGTGCTCGATCAGCGCGTCCTCGGGATCCGAAGACACCGCATCCTCGAGCTCTTCGCAGCAGAAGTTGATCAGCTCGTGTTCGTCGGTCATCAGGCTTCGCCGGCCAGCTTTTCAGCCTTGGCCACCGCTTCCTCGATCGGGCCCACCATGTAGAAGGCGGCTTCCGGCAGGTGGTCGTACTCGCCGTCCACGATGCCCTTGAACGAGCGGATGGTGTCCTTCAGCTGGACGAAGGCGCCGGGCGTGTTGGTGAACTGCTCGGCGACGTGGAACGGCTGGCTGAGGAAGCGCTGGATCTTGCGGGCGCGGGCGACCGTCAGCTTGTCCTCTTCCGACAGCTCGTCCATGCCCAGGATGGCGATGATGTCCTTCAGGGCCTTGTACTGCTGCAGCACTTCCTGGACCGAGCGGGCCACGTTGTAGTGCTCCTCGCCGATGACCAGCGGGTCCATGATCCGCGAGGTCGAGTCCAGCGGATCGACGGCGGGGAAGATGGCCTGGGCGGCGATGTCGCGCGACAGAACGGTGGTGGCGTCCAGGTGGGCGAACGAGGCGGCGGGCGCCGGGTCGGTCAGGTCGTCGGCGGGCACGTAGATGGCCTGGACCGAGGTGATCGAGCCCTTGTTGGTCGAGGTGATGCGCTCCTGCAGGTTGCCCATCTCGGTGGCCAGGGTGGGCTGGTAGCCCACGGCCGAGGGGATGCGGCCCAGCAGAGCCGACACTTCGGCGCCGGCTTGCGTGAAGCGGAAGATGTTGTCGACGAACAGCAGCACGTCCTTGCCTTCTTCATCGCGGAAGTACTCGGCGATGGAGAGGCCGGTCAGGGCCACGCGGGCGCGGGCGCCCGGGGGTTCGTTCATCTGGCCGTAGACCAGGGCGCAGCGGCTGCCTTCGGTCGAGCCGTTGTTGGCCTTCGGGTCGACGTTGACGTTCGACTCGATCATCTCGTGATAGAGGTCGTTGCCTTCGCGGGTGCGTTCGCCCACGCCGGCCAGGACCGAGTAACCGCCGTAAGCCTTGGCGATGTTGTTGATCAGCTCCTGCATCGTCACGGTCTTGCCGACGCCGGCGCCGCCGAACAGGCCGATCTTGCCGCCCTTGGTGTAGGGGCACATCAGGTCGATGACCTTGATGCCGGTGACCAGCACTTCAGCCGTGTTGGTCTGCTCGGCGAACGACGGGGCGTCGCGGTGGATGGTGCGGAAGATGTCCGACTGGATCGGGCCCTGCTCGTCGATCGGCTCGCCGATGACGTTCATGATGCGGCCCAGGGTGCCCGGGCCGACCGGAACGCGGATCGACTCGCCGGTGTCGCGCACGGCCTGGCCGCGGACCAGGCCCTCGGTGGCGTCCATGGCGATGGCGCGGACGGTGTTCTGGCCCAGGTGCTGGGCGACTTCGAACACCAGGCGCTGGCCCGAGGCGGTGTTGACCGTCTCCAGCGCGTTCAGGATGGCCGGCAGCGGGCCTTCGAACTCGACGTCGACGACGGCGCCGATGACCTGCACCAGCTTGCCGGTGGCGGCGCCGATGGTGGCCGGGGCGGCCTGGGTCGCCTTGGGCGCCGCGGCCTTGGGGGCGGCGGGCTTCTTGGCGGCCGGAGCCTTGGCGGCGACGGCGGGAGCGGCGGCCGCGGCGGCGGCGGCCTTCGGGGCGGCGGGCTTCTTCACGGCGACCGGCTTTTCAGCGGCGGCGGCGGGAGCCTTAGCGGGGGTCTTGGCCATGGCGTGCGGGTCTTTCGTGCGTCTCTGCGTGCGTTTTTACGTTAGGCTTTTGATCAGACGGCTTCGGCGCCGGAGATGATCTCGATCAGCTCCTTGGTGATCTGGGCCTGGCGGGAGCGGTTGTATTCGAGGGTGTAGCGCTTGATCATGTCGCCAGCGTTGCGCGTGGCGTTGTCCATCGCCGTCATCTGGCTGGCGTAGAAGCCGGCCATGTTGTCGAGCAGGGCCGACAGGATCTGGACCGTCAGGTTGCGCGGCAACAGGGTCTCGAGGATGGCCTCTTCCGAGGGCTCGTACTCGTAGACGGCGGCCGGGCCCGAGGCCGCTTCCGCGCCCTCGACCACGGCCGGGATCAGCTGCAGGGCCGTCGGGACCTGCTGCACCACCGACTTGAAGCGGCTGTAGAACAGGGTGACCACGTCGACGTCGCCGGCCTCGTAGAGGCGGGTGACGACATCGGCGATCGGCTGGGCCACCGACAGGGTGAACTGACGATAGGCCGACAGGTCGAAGTTCTCGACGATGCGCTCGCCGTACAGGCGCCGCAGCTGGGCGGTCGCCTTCTTGCCGACGCAGACGATCTTCACGTCCTTGTCCTGGGCGACCAGGGCGTCGATCCGCTCGCGGGCGGCGCGGACGATCGACGAGGTGAAGCCCCCGGCCAGGCCCCGGTCGGCGGCGGCGACGATCACCAGGTGACGGTCGTCGCGACCCGTGCCGGCCAGCAGGGCCGGGGCCCCGTCGCCGGACACGCCGGCCGCCAGGTTGGCGATGACGTTCGACAGCCGGCGCGCATAGGGGCGCGCGGCCTCGGCCGCATCCTGGCTGCGGCGGAGCTTGGCCGCCGCCACCATCTGCATCGCCTTCGTGATCTTCTGCGTCGCCTTGACGCTCGAGATCCGATTGCGCATTTCCTTCAAGCTGGCCATTCGGCGCTACTCTCTCCGAGCGTTCCGAGGGGGCTTAGGCGAAGGTCGCCGAGAAGCTGTCGAGCACGCTCTTCAGCGTGTTCTCCAGGTCCTTGTCGAGGGCCTTCTT
This sequence comes from Caulobacter sp. GW821-FHT09A05, assembly GCF_059418465.1. Taxonomy (NCBI): domain Bacteria; kingdom Pseudomonadati; phylum Pseudomonadota; class Alphaproteobacteria; order Caulobacterales; family Caulobacteraceae; genus Caulobacter; species Caulobacter sp. GW821-FHT09A05. The sequence continues at coordinate 153,062 of NZ_JBWKPX010000006.1, read as the reverse complement.
GGTGCGGATGCCGTCCAGCAGGTCCTTGTGCTGGCTGTGCAGGCGCGCCAGGAACTCGCTCTCGAAGCGACGGACCGACGAGGTCGGGATCTTGTCCAGGTAGCCGCGGGTGCCGGCGTAGATCACGCAGACCTGCTCCTCGACCGCCTGCGGCGCGTATTGCGGCTGCTTCAGCAGCTCGGTCAGGCGCTCGCCACGGGCCAGCATCTTCTGGGTCGAGGCGTCCAGGTCCGAGCCGAACTTCGCGAAGGCTGCCATTTCACGATACTGGGCCAGCTCGCCCTTGATCGGGCCGGCGACCTGCTTCATCGCCTTGATCTGGGCCGACGAACCGACGCGCGACACCGAGATGCCGACGTTCACGGCGGGGCGGATGCCCTGGTAGAACAGGTCGGTTTCCAGGAAGATCTGGCCGTCGGTGATCGAGATCACGTTGGTCGGGATGTAGGCCGACACGTCGTTGGCCTGGGTTTCGATGATCGGCAGGGCCGTCAGCGAGCCCGAGCCGTTGTCTTCATTCAGCTTGGCGGCGCGTTCCAGCAGGCGCGAGTGCAGGTAGAAGACGTCGCCCGGATAGGCTTCGCGGCCCGGCGGACGGCGCAGCAGCAGCGACATCTGGCGGTAGGCGACGGCCTGCTTGGAGAGGTCGTCATAGATGATCAGGCCGTGCAGGCCGTTGTCGCGGAACCACTCGCCCATGGCGCAGCCGGCGAACGGGGCCAGGTACTGCAGCGGGGCCGGCTCCGAGGCCGAGGCCACGACGACGGTCGTGTATTCCAGGGCGCCGTGCTCTTCCAGGGTCTTGACGATCTGGGCGACGGTCGAGCGCTTCTGGCCGATGGCGACATAGACGCAGTAGAGCTTGGCGCTCTCGTCCGTGCCGGCGTTGGCGGCCTTCTGGTTCAGGATGGTGTCGATGGCGACGGCGGTCTTGCCGGTCTGGCGGTCGCCGATGATCAGCTCGCGCTGGCCGCGGCCGACCGGGATCAGGGTGTCGATCGACTTCAGGCCGGTCTGCACGGGCTCGTGCACCGACTTGCGCGGGATGATGCCCGGGGCCTTGACGTCGACGCGGCGGCGCTCGGTGTATTCGATCGGGCCCTTGCCGTCGATCGGCTCGCCCAGCGGGTTGACGACGCGGCCCAGCAGGCCGCGGCCGACCGGCACGTCGACGATCTCGCCGAGGCGGCGGACTTCGTCGCCTTCCTTGATGGCCTGGTCCTGGCCGAAGATCACGGCGCCGACGTTGTCGCGCTCGAGGTTCAGGGCCATGCCCTTCACGCCGGCCTTGGGGAACTCGACCATCTCGCCGGCCTGGACGTTGTCCAGACCGTAGATGCGGGCGATGCCGTCACCGACGGACAGCACCTGGCCGACGTCCGAGACGGCGGCTTCTTCGCCGAAATTGGCGATCTGCGACTTGAGGATGGCCGAAATCTCGGCGGCGCGGATGTCCATGGCTGTTTGGGCTCTCTGCGATCTATCTTTTGGGCGCGCTTATACGCTTAGGCGCGCTTCAGGGCGAATTTCAGGGAATCGAGCTTCGAACGGAGCGAAGCGTCGAACAGGCGGGAGCCGACGCGCACCTTGATGCCGCCCAGGATGGACGGATCGACGCGGGTCGAGATTTCGGGGGTCTTGCCGACGGCGGTGGCGACCGCGACCGACACGCCCTTCAGCTGGGCGGCGGTCAGGGCCTTGGCGGTGGTCACCTCGGCGGTGACGACGCCGCGATGCTGGGCCGACAGCTCGACGAACGCGCTGATCGCGCCCAGCAGGTCGCCGGCGCGGCCGTTGCTGGCCACCAGGCCCAGGAACTTGGCGGTCAGCAGCTGGAACTTGGCCTTGGCGGCCACGGCGGTCAGGCCCTTGGCCTTGTCCTCGGCCGAGAAGGCCGGGCTGTCGATCAGGCGGCGCAGGTCGGCGCTCTCGGCCGCCATCGCCCGCAGCGCCTTCAGGTCGGCCTCGACCTGGGCCAGCTGGTTGCTCTCGATCGTCAGTTCGAACAGGGACTGCGCATAGCGCTGACCCGCATCCGTCGCCTTGGTTTCGTCCGCCACTTGTTCCGCCCGGTGCGTTGCAATCGCCGCGGACAAGAAGATTAACCCTCGTCCCGGCTTAAAGGCTTGAGCGCGCTCCAGAAAAGCGCATGGACGGCCGGCGCTGACGCGCTGCCCTGTCCGAAGCCGCGCGCCTGATAACACGCAGCCTTCGCAGTCGCAACCAAGGCCAATGCGTAAGGAGCGGCGGCGTTTCGGAAAAGCGGTCCGCTAACCGCGCGCGACCCTGCGGAACACCGCCGAGGCGGTGGCCACCAGATTTCCGTCCTCGGTACGGGCCTCGGCCTGAGCGAAGACCAGGCTGCGGGTCGCGCGCTCGATCCAGGCCTTGTGGGTGGAGACCGGGGCGGCGGCGGCGTAGTCGACCGTCATCGAGGCCGGTACGGCGTCGGGGCCGGCGATCCGGCGCAAGGCGTCTTCCAGCAGGGCGGCGGTCGAGGCGGTCATGCACGGTCCCTTAGTCCGATCCTCGCCCGTGGATAAGGGGGCCCCGAAGAGGGGCCAAGAAAAAGGGCGGCGAGACCGGCCCGCCGCCCATCAGGCGAATGTTCGAGGAAACAGCCGGACAGGGCGGGAGGGCCCCAGGGCGTCCGGGTACTATAGAGTGCGCCTACTTCTCGGCCGTCTGCACGCCGGCCTTGGCCGAGGCGTTGCAGCGGGTCAGGTCGTCGGCGTCCAGCGACTTGGTGTCGCCGCCGAAGGCCGCCACCCGGCCGACTTCCTTGGCCAGGGCCTTGCAGGAAACGGCGGTCAGGGCCCGCGACGGGGCAGAGGTCGAGACGCACTCGGCGCCTTCGCAGACGAAGACGGCGCCGCCGGCGACGACCTTGGTCTTGGCGGCCAGCGGGTTTTCCAGGGCGACGGCGATGCGGCCGTCGGCGAAGGCCGAGCCGGCGAACAGGCAGGTCGTCAGGGCGGCGACAGCCGCCAGGGATTGGAGCTTCATCAGAGAGCCCTCCAGCGTGTACAGGGGAGTTGGATCGAATGATCGGCGATAAGCTGTACTGGTCGTTCCGAACCGGGGATGTCGGCGCCGGTATCCCCACCGGGGCGCCAGCTCGGAACTAAGCACTGCTTAGATATCAGTGTTCAGAAATTGCGCAAGCGGAATCTATTTCGCATGAGCATTTTTTAATGAAACGTTTGTTTCTATCGCAGGTTGCTCATCTTAGAGCAACGCCCTGGCGTAGAGCTCGGCGATGGTCGCCACCGCGTTCTCCGCCTCCGCCCGGTCGGGCCGTTCCTCGGTGACGCCATAGCCCCACATGTCGCTGTCGCCCGTGTACTGGACGACGATGCCGTCCGGCCGCGGCAGGACCGAGACGTGGCGGTAATAGAGTCCGTAGCGAACCTCCGGCTGCGGGGCGAGCCAGGCGATCTGGCCGCGCACCGGGGTGATGGTGTCGTCCTTCCACAGGGCCCGCGCGCCATAGCCGGTGCAGTTGACCACCACCGGCTCCCTCAGCCGCGCCAGGTCGGCGGGGGTGTCGAAGGTCATGGTCACGATCTTGCCGCCCTCCATCAGGAAGTCGTTGGTCAGCAGGTGGGCCAGGTCGGTGACGTTGAACTGCATCGACGTCCCGTGCCGGACCCGGCCGACCGGGAACGGATGGCCGCCCGCCGGCAGGTCGTGGAACCCCGGCACGATATCGCGTAGGCGATCCCCGTATTCGGCGAAGTGGATGGCCCCCGCGCCCGAATTTCTGGAGGGGGACGGGCCGCTCTGGGTCGCGCCGTCGAACAGGGTGTAGCGATCGCTCCACGACACCGGCTCGCCGGGCAGGCCCAGCAGGGTCTGGTAGGTCGCGTAGGACGTGCGGGCCATCTCTTCCCACAGGGCCGGGAAGCCGGGCGCGACCTTGTCGGCGTCGGCGACGCGCGAGTCCGGCGACCAGGTGCCGGTGGCGCGGAACGAGCGGGTCTGGGGCGTGCGCTCCTTGGCGTAGATCGTCACCTTGGCGCCGGCCCGCTGCAGCAGCAGGGCCGAGGTCAGGCCCAAGGCGCCGCAGCCGATCACCGCCACTTCCTTCGTGCCGCCCTCCAGCGCCTTGCCGGCGGCGATCGTGCTGGAGCCCCACGACAGCGACCAACCGCTGCCGCCGTGGCCGTAGTTGTGGACCACCCGCTTGTCCCCGACCGTCTCGACGTCGAGGCGCGGGCCGGCGGCGCGGAACGGCCGCAGGCAGACGGTGATCCTGGTGATGCGGTCGGCGCTCATCCGCAGCGGGGCCAGCGGCGGGACGACGAAGGCGGGGCGGGCCGGCGCGATCAGGCCAGGGGCGCGGCGGACCGAGGCCCCGCCCGGCGTCACGCAGCCAGCCAGGCTGGTCGCGCCAAGGCCGCCCAAGCCCGCCAGCACGGCCCGTCGGCTGCTCGTCGTGATCCTCATGGCCCGTCCCCTGGAAGCTTTACACGGGCGGACCCTAGCCTTGGCCTCCCGGACGCGCCAAGGCTCTATCCCTCAACGCCCGGTCAGCATCGAGGCGGGCGGATAAAAGAGGCAGCTAAAGCCCGAGGATCGAATCGAAACGGCTCTTGGCCGCGGCCTGGACGGGCCGGTCCTCGACCATGCCGTCCAGCCGGGCGTAGCGGCCGTCCTTGCCGACCTTGCGGCGGATCTCGTCGGCGTTGATCACCACGGTCCGGCTTTCGCGATCCAGGACCTTGCCCATGATCGCCGCGAACACGGCGCCGGCCAGGGCGGCCGCCAGCGGCCCGAAGGCGTCCAGCCAGGTCTCGCCGAAGATCGCCCGCAAGCGGCCGATCAGCAGTTCGCGGTTGGGCTGCTCGTCGATCAGGGCGATGAAGAAGCGCGCGCCGCCCTCGATCCCGGCGACCAGGATCACGGCGATGGCCACGCCCAGCCAACGCGGCTTGGCGTAGAGGCCAAGCACGGCTCCCAGCACGGCGCAGGCGGCCATCGTGATCATGGCGGTGATCCTGCCGCGCCCGGGTGAGCTTGCGATTAAGACGCGACGGCGACCGATTGTCGCAAGCAAGCCACGATTGATCTCGCTCGGACGTCGCCACCGTGACGTTTCCAGGATGACAAATGCGCGCATTGCGAGAGAATGCACGCGCAGGTCGTCGCCGCGTTTGCATCGGCGCGGGGCTGGCCCTTAGTGTGCGTCGACCGCCCGAAACACATACGGCGCTACGCCCGGATCCAATCAGGCCCGAAGGGACTTCATGCGGATGCTCAGAACCCTCACCCGTCTCGCCCCCGTCATCGCCGTGAGCCTGTTCCTGGCCGGTTGCGGGATCAACACCATCCCCACCCAGGACGAGGCGACCAAGACCGCCTGGGCCGAGGTCCAGAACCAGTACCAGCGGCGCGCCGACCTGATCCCCAACCTGGTGGCGACGGTGAAGGGCTACGCGGCCCAGGAGAAGGGCGTGCTGACCGCCGTCACCGAGGCCCGGGCCAGCGCCACCCAGGTCAAGGTCGACGCCTCGACCATCACCGACCCGGCCCAGTTCCAGCAGTACGCCGCCGCCCAGGACAAGCTGTCGGGCGTGCTGGGCCGGCTGATGATGATCCAGGAAAGCTATCCGGAGCTAAAGTCGAACCAGAACTTCCTGGCCCTGCAGAGCCAGCTGGAGGGCACCGAGAACCGCATCTCGATCGCCCGGCGCGACTACAACAACACCGCGCAGGTCTACAACACCACCCTGCGCACCTTCCCCAGCATCATCTGGGCCAAGACCCTGTACGGCTCGCAGAAGCCCGCCCAGCTGTTCCAGGCCACGGCCAACGCCCAGTCGGCGCCGAACGTCAACTTCGACGCGCCGCCGGCCCCGGCCGTGAACACCCAGCCCGGCCCGGCGCAGTAGGTGGGCCTGAACGCTCTTTCCCTTCTCCTCCCCCGCAAAGCGGGGGAGGTAGCGCGTCGCCATCGGCGGCGTGACGGAGGGGGCGTCCCGGCCGTCGCCGAGCGCCCCCTCCGTCACGATGCGTATCCGCATCGCGCCACCTCCCCCGCTGCGCGGGTGAGGAACTGGGGGCTCGCGGCCCTCATCTTCTTCTTCGCCCTCCCCGCCCTGGCCGCGGCCCCCACCTTCCCCACCCTGACCGGACGCGTGGTCGACGGCGCCGACATCCTGTCGCCGGGAGTCGAGGCCGCGCTGACCACCAAGCTGGAGACCCTGGAGAAGAGCACCGGGCGTCAGCTGGTGGTGGCCACCGTGCCCAGCCTGCAGGGCTACGAGATCGAGGACTACGGCTACCAGCTGGGCCGCACCTGGGGCATCGGCCAGAAGGGAACCAACACCGGCGCCCTGCTGATCGTGGCCCCGACCGAGCGCAAGGTGCGCATCGAGGTCGGCTACGGCCTGGAGCCGATCCTGACCGACGCCCTGTCCAGCGTCATCATCCAGACGGCCATCCTGCCGAAGTTCAAGGCCGGCGACCTGGAGGGCGGGGTCGTCGCGGGGACCGACGCGGTCATCGCCCAGTTGGCCCTGCCGGACGAGGAAGCCCGGGCCAAGGCGGCCCAAGCCTTCAAGGTCTCGCAGCAGGCCGAGCGGAGCGCCGGCGCCTCGCCGATCCTGGCCCTGCTGGTCCTGTTCGTCGTCATCGTGGTGCTGAGCCAGGTGTTCGGCCGTCGGGGACGGCGGGGCGGCGGCCTGGGCTCGGCCCTGCCCTGGATCATCCTGAACGGCATGCTGAGCGGCGGCCGCGGCGGAGGCGGCGGCTGGAGCGGCGGCGGTGGCGGCGGCGGGTTCTCCGGCGGCGGCGGCTCGTTCGGCGGCGGCGGATCTTCGGGGAGTTGGTGATGCACACGCTTTCACAGGCCGACCAGGACCGCATCGCCCAGGCGGTGGCCCAGGCCGAGAAGACCACCGCCGGCGAGATCTATTGCGTGCTGGCCCCCGAGGTCGGCGACGACCGCGCCGTTCCGCTGATCTGGGCGACCGGCGCGGCCCTGTTGCTGCCGGCCCTGGCCCTGCTGGCCGGCTTCCGGCCCGAGATGCTGAGCCGGCTGTTCGGCGGCTGGAGCATCGGCCACGCCGCCGCCCAGGACGTGGCCATTCTCTCGGCGCTGCTGACCTATATCGGCCTGCAGGCGGCGATCTTCGCCGTCGTCGCCGCCCTGGTCTCGATCCCGGCCGTGCGCCGCGCCCTGATCCCGCCCGCTGTCAAGAAGGCCCGGGTGCGCCAGGCGGCGCTGGACTATTTCATGGCCAAGGACCTGCACCTGACCCGCGAGCGCACCGGGGTGCTGATCTTCGCCGCCCTGGCCGAGCATCGCGTCGAGGTGATCGCCGACGACGGCGTCCACGCCGCCGCGCCCAGCGGGGTCTGGGACGAGGTGGTGGCCGACCTGGTCGCCGGCCTCAAGCGCGGCGCGATCGCCGACGGCTTCGTGGCGGCCGTCGCCCGGGCCGGCGCGATCCTGGCCGCCCATGCGCCGCCGCGGCCGGACGACCGCAACGAACTGCCCGACGGCCTGACCGTGCTGCCGCGCTAGAGACCCTGGCCTTCGGGAACCGACGGCGATCGCACAAGGATCCACCGAGAAGAAGCTGTCATCCCGGACAAGCTCGGCGAAGCCGGGCGCCGATCCGGGACCGCCGCAAGCTCTGAGTTCACGCCCCGGTCCCGGATCGTCGCGCTACGCGCTCGTCCGGGATGACAATCGTCTTCGGTCATGGGTGATCGCGCCGCCGGCAGGGTGCGTTTGCTCCCGTCGCGCGTTGTGGGCGTGACGCAGGAGGCTCCGATGACCGACCAGGACGACTTCACCGCCTTCCTCGACCAGCGCCGGCGCGTCGCCCAGGCCTATGTCAACGGCGACGCCGGGCCGCTGGGCGAGATCGCCGCCCAGGCCAATCCGGCCACCTTCTTCCCGCCCGGCGGCGGGCGCGAGGAAGGGGCCGGCCACGTCACCGCCGTCAACGCCCGCGGCGCCCGGAGCATGGCGAACGGCGGCGAGACCACGCTGGAGATCCTGCACAGCCAGGCCAGCGGCGACCTGGCCTACTGGACGGGCCTGCAGCACGCCACTGTCCGCTTCGCCGACCGGGACGAGCCGGTCGAGATGCACCTGCGGGTGACCGAGATCTTCCGGCGCGAGGACGGCGCCTGGAAGGTGATCCACCGCCACGCCGACTTCCTGACCGAGGCCAGGCCGCCGGGACAATAGAACGGGGACACGCCGCGAGGGCGTGTCCCCGACGGGGCCTAGAACGACTTGCGGATCGTCAGGCCCGCCGTGCGCGGCTGGCCGATCGAATAGCCCAGCCGGGCCCGGCCGCCGCGCTCGCGGTCGAACGACAGCAGGGGGTTCTCGTCGGCCACGTTGTTGACGTAGGCGATGATGTCCAGGCCGTTGTCCATCTGCACCCCGGCGCTGAGGTTGATCAGATCGTAGCTGGGCAGCTGCAGGTCCAGCACCGTGGCGTCGGCGCCCGAGGCCCCGCCGAACGGCAGGCCCGAGACGAACGAGCGCGGATTGTTCTCCTGGTCGCTGGCCTGGGTGTAGCGGTTGCCCACGTGCTGGAACGAGGCGGTGACATAGCCGTCCATCGTCGCGGTCAGGGTCCGCGTATAGGTGGCGCTGACCGAGATCTGGAACTTGGGCACCGACGGCAGGCGGTTGCCTTCGCGGATGCCGCCGATCACCGCGCCCGTGCCGTCGCGGACCGTGGAGTCGAACTCGGCCTCCAGCAGGCTGCCCGAGACGCTGAGGTCGAAGCCTGGCGCCAGGCGGGCCGACAGCTCGCCCTCGATCCCCTTGGTGTGGGCCTTGGGCACGTTGAACACCACGCGCGACGAGCACGAGCCGGCGTCCAGGGTGGTCTGCAGGTTCTTGATGTCGGTATAGAAGACAGCGCCGTTGAAGGTGACGCCGCCCATCCGGGTCTTCACCCCGCCCTCGTAGTTCCACAGCGTCTCGTCGTCATAGGACTGGAAGCCGCCGAAGATCGCCGCGTCCTGCGGGGTGCACAGCGGCAGGTTCAGGGGGTCGTTGACCCCACCCAGCCGGAAGCCCTTGGACGCCTGGGCGTTGAAGGTCAGGCCGGGATTGGCCTTGTAGCTGACCAGCAGGCGGGGGGTGAAGCCGTCGGACGAGGTCTTGTCGACCTGGTCGTCGCCGTTGGCGAACAGGCCGCCGGAGGTGAAGCGGCGGTTCTCGCTGAAATCGTAGTAGCGGCCGCCGGCGGTGATGGTCAGCTTCTGGATCTCGTAGCTGGCCTCGCCGAACACCGCCTTCTGCTTGATCTTGTAGGGCAGGGAGGCGTTGTACGGCGAATTGGCCGGGAAGCCGTTGGCCACGGCGGCCGAGGTCCCGGCCCCGAGGGTGGCGTCGGTATAGGCGTCGTAGCCGGGCGTCGGCAGGCGCTGGTTGTAGACCCGGTCGACCTTCGAATAGAACGCCCCGACCAGCCACTGGAACGGACCGTCGCCGTCGGAGCCGAGGCGCGCCTCCTGGGTGAACTGCTCCAGGTCGGTGGTGTCCACCAGCTTGGACGGCAGGGTCACCGCCGCCGCCGGGAAGCCCAGGTCCACCGACACGCTGCCGGTCAGGGCGCTGGCGTCGCGGTTCACGTCGATCTTGCGGTCGATATAGCTGGTCACCGAGGTCAGCTTCAGGCCGTTGAACCCGAACGACGCGGTCAGGTCGCCCAGGAAGGTCTTGTCGCCGAAGCTCTCGTCCAGCAGCAGGTACTGCTCGCGCTCGCCCATCGTGATCGGCGGGCGGGTGGTGGTGAACGGGTTGGCGAACAGGTTGAACGATTCCTGGCGATTGAAGCCGCCGGCGTGGATCTTCTGGTAGACGAGACGCGGGGTGATGCTGATGTCCTCGGTCGGCCGGAACAGCAGCGACACCCGGCCGCCGCGGCGATAGCCGTCGTTGACGTTGTTCTTTCTCGTGCCGCCCTCGCCCAGGGCGTCGACGAAGCCGCCGTATTCGGTGTCGTAGCCCACCACCCGCAGGGCGGCCTTGTCCGACAGCGGCAGGTTGACCGCGCCCTTCACGTAGCCGCCGACGTCGCCGCCCTTCAGGGTGTTGAAATTGGCCTCCACCGTGCCCTCGTAGGTCTGAAGCCTGGGCTGGTTGGTGATGTAGCGGATGGTGCCGCCGACCGAGCCCGAGCCGAACAGCGTGCCCTGCGGCCCGCGCAGGGTCTCGACCCGGTTCAGGTCGAACAGGTCGATGTCCGGCGTGAACAGCGACAGCGAGATCACCGACTCGTCGAGATAGACCCCGACCTGCTCCTTGACGCCCGGCTGGTCGCGGACCACCTGGCCGGCCGAGACGCCTCGCACCGACACCTGGCTCTGGCCTGGGCCGAGGTTCTGGATCGTCAGGCCGGCGACATTGCGCGACAGGTCCTCCAGGGTCACCGCCCCGGACTTCTGGATGTCGGCCTGGCTCTGGGCGTTGATCGAGAACGGCACGTCCAGGATCGTCGCGTCGCGCTTGGTGGCGGTGACGATCAGCTCCTCGACGGTGTCGACCTGCTGGGCGTAAGCCGCCGCCGGCAGGGCGATCGACGCCGCCAGGGCGGTCGCGGCCAGCAGCGCGTGCCGGCGTTGGGTGACAGGTCGCATGAATTCCTCCCGCTCAAGTTTTTCGGCGGCCCTGGATTATAATTATCGGCCACAACCTGAGCGTTCTTGGGGGAATCAGTGAAAGTCAACGCCAAACCAGATCAGGGCGTCGGCATGATGAGATTTCCCGGCGCGCGTGGATTGCGGGCAACAAAAACCCAGGTTTTCTTCCCCCCGGCCGCGCGCAATGGTCAAGCTCTAGGTCTGTTCCTGGCCAGCGCTGGCGCCGACGCGATTCGACCCGCTTGACGTGCGCGTGACCTTTCGCGGACGGAAATCCCGGTCTAGGGTGGCCGCCAATTCAAACTAACGTTTAAAGGGGAGTGCGCCCATGCGCGAAGCGGTCATCGTCTCTTACGCCCGGACCGGCCTGGCCAAGTCCAACCGCGGCGGGTTCAACAACACCCACGGCGCGGCCATGGCCGGCCACGCCATCCAGCACGCGGTCAGCCGGGCGCGCCTGGAAGGCGCGGAAGTGGAAGATGTCGTCCTGGGCTGCGGCGGCCCCGAGGGCGCCACCGGCATGAACGTCGCCCGCAACGCCGCCATCTGGGCCGGCCTGCCGGTCACCACCTCGGGCCAGACCGTCAACCGCTTCTGCTCCTCGGGTCTGCAGGCCATCGCCACCGCCGCCAACTATGTCCGCAACGACGGCGCGCCGGTGGCCATCGGCGGCGGGGTGGAATCGATCTCCCTGGTCCAGGGCGGCGGCCACATGAACCGCTTCCACATCACCGAGGAAAAGCTGATGCGCGAGAAGCCGGCCCTGTGGATGGCGATGATCGACACCGCCGACATCGTGGCCAAGCGCTACAACATCAGCCGCGAATACCAGGACGAATACTCGCTGCGCAGCCAGCAGCGGATCGCCGCGGCCCAAGCCAGCGGCTTGTTCGACCAGGAAATCGTGCCGATGGCCACCAAGATGAAGGTGGTCAACAAGGAGACCAAGGAAGAAAGCCTGGTCGACTACGTGGTGACCAGGGACGAGTGCAATCGTCCGGAAACCACCCTGGAGGGCCTGGCCAAGCTGGAGCCGGTCATGGGCCCCGGCAACTTCGTCACCGCCGGCAACGCCAGCCAGCTGTCGGACGGCGCGGCCGCCGTGGTGGTGATGGAGGCCAAGGAAGCGGCCAAGCGCGGCCTGGAGCCGCTGGGCCTGTTCAAGGGCTTCGCCGTCGCCGGCTGCGAGCCCGACGAGATGGGCATCGGCCCGGTCTTCGCCGTGCCGCGCCTCCTGGAACGCCACGGCCTGAAGGTCGACGACATCGACCTGTGGGAGCTGAACGAGGCCTTCGCCAGCCAGTGCCTCTACAGCCGCGACCGCCTGGGCATCGATCCGGAGAAGTACAACGTCAACGGTGGCTCGATCGCCATCGGCCACCCGTTCGGCATGACCGGCGCCCGCTGCGCCGGCCACCTGCTGCTGGAAGGCAAGCGCCGCAAGGCCAAGCTGGGCGTCGTCACCATGTGCATCGGCGGCGGCATGGGCGCGGCAGGATTGTTTGAAATCTTCTGATTTCAAACAATCCGGAAGACGGCGCCCATCACTCAGGACGCCGAAATCGGCAAGCCGATTTCGGTGGGGCGCGGCAGGGCTGTTCGAGATCTTTTAAGGCGACAATCGCTGGGGACGGGCGCCCGCGCCTGTCCCCGTCTCGCCAACGACGCCACCGGGTTCGCGCCCGGTGGCGTTTTGCGTTCGGGGTCCCATATGAGGATCGGGCGACGGCCCGAAGAACGGCGATCGACGAATTTCGGGATTTGAGGCCAGGCCTCTCTTGAACGCCCGCAAACCGCAACCATCTTTGTTGCCGATCGGCCGTTTCGACCGAAATCGCCCGCCAGGACCCATCGCCATGGCCGCCCCTCTCAAGGCCCTCTTCGCCCTCGCCACCGTCGCCGCCGTCTCGATCGGCCTGCTGCTGCCCGTGCCCGGCGCCGTGCACCAGAACCTCGACGCGCGCGGCCAATACGAGCTGATGGACGTCGGCAACTAGGACTAAGGCTTCGGCTGGGCCTGAAGGTCCAGCGGCGTCGAGGCGCAGCCTGTGAGGGTCTGGCCGCCGATCGTCACCTCGGCGCGATAGCCGTACCGCCGGTCCGACATGCCGTCCGAGCACGGCTCGGCCCGCAGCTTGAACACCAGACCGCCCACGCCCCACACGCCGACGTCGCCCTCGACGCGGACGCCGGTATTGGCCGCGCTCACGTCCGGCTGGCCCGCCCGCGACAGGGTCAGGCCGTCGCCCTGGATCCGCCCGCCCCAGAACGGCTCGGTTCCGACCAGCTGGAAGTCGCCGGAGAAGTCCGGTCCCGGCGGGGCCGAGGCCGGCGCGTCGGCCGGCGCGCTCGACGCCCCCTCGGACGCCCCCATCGGCGACTCGCCGCAGGCCGACAGCAGCAGGATCGAACAAACGACGGCGGCGGAACGAAGCATGGCGGCGCTATCCTCGGATGGGCGGCTCACGCTAGACTCCCGGACGATGAATCGGAACGCCGCTCCCGGGCCTGTCTTCTACGAATTCTTCGCCGGCGGCGGGATGGCGCGCCTGGGCCTGGGCGAGGCCTGGACCTGCGCCTTCGCCAACGACTTCGACCCGGTCAAGGCCGCGACCTATCGCGACAACTTCGCCGACGCGGGTTCGACGAACGGCGAGGGCCATTTCCACCAGGGCGACGTCTGGAAGATCGCGCCGGCCGACCTGCCCGGGCGCGCCGACCTGGCCTGGGCCTCCAGCCCCTGCCAAGACTTCAGTCTGGCCGGCGCCCGGGCGGGGCTGCAGGGCGGACGATCCTCGGCCTTCTTCGGCTTCTGGAAGCTGATGGAGGCCCTGTCCGCCGAGGGCCGCGGGCCCGACACGGTGGTGGTCGAGAACGTGGTGGGCCTGCTGACCTCGCACGGCGGCGCCGATTTCACGGCCCTGTGCCGGGCCCTGGCCGACCAGGGCTATCGCTTCGGCGCCCTGGAGATCGACGCCGCCCGCTTCGTCCCGCAGTCGCGACCCCGGGTGTTCGTGATCGCCACCCGCCTGCCGGCCGAGGGGCTGGTCGGGCCCAGCCCGTTCCAGACCCGCGCCGTGCGCGAAGCCCACGCCCGCCTGCCCGCCGACCTGGCGGCCGCCTGGACCTGGTGGGGCCTGGCCGCCCCGCCGGCCCGCAACACCGACCTCAGCGCCCTGCTCGAGCCCGACGACCAGGTCGCCTGGCGCCCCGAGGCGGACACGGCCGCCCTGCTGGACCTGATGGCCCCCGCCCACCGCGCCGCCGTCGAGGCCCGGGTCCAGGCCGGCGAACGCGCGGTCGGCGCGGTCTTCCGGCGCATGCGCGGCGGACAGCAGCGGGCCGAGGTGCGGTTCGACGGCCTGGCCGGCTGCCTGCGCACCCCGCGCGGCGGCTCGTCCCGCCAGACCCTGCTGGTGATCGACCGGGGCCAGGTGCGCTCGCGCCTGCTCGCCCCCCGCGAGGGCGCCCGGCTGATGGGCCTGCCCGACGCCTACCGCCTGCCCCGCAGCGCCACCGCCGGCCTGCACGTGATCGGCGACGGCGTGGCCGCGCCGGTCGTGCGCTGGCTGGCCGAAGGGCTCCTGACTCCTCTGGCCTTCAGGAAAACTGCGCCGCTCGCCGCCGAATGAGCCGCTGACACGTCAAAACCCACGGCCTAAGGTGGGTTGAACCCCCGGCCGCCAAAGCCACACCAAGCGAGACTTCCCATGGACGACGCCTCCTCGATCTACGACGCCGCGCGGTTCAAGCGCGCCGGGCGCGGCAAGATCTTCGATTCGATCCTCGACACGGTCGGCGACACGCCGCTGGTCCGCCTGCCCAACCTGACCGCCGAGCTGAAGCCCAAGGGCACGGTCGTAGCCAAGCTGGAGTTCTTCAACCCGCTGGCCTCGGTCAAGGACCGCATCGGCGTGGCCATGGTCGAGTATCTGGAGGCCAAAGGGCTCTTGAAGCCGGGTGGCGTGATCGTCGAGCCGACCAGCGGCAACACCGGCATCGCCCTGGCCTTCGTGGCCGCCGCCAAGGGCTACAAGCTGACCCTGGTCATGCCCGAGAGCATGTCGATCGAGCGCCGCAAGATGCTGCTCCTGCTGGGCGCCAAGCTGGAACTGACCCCGGCCGAGAAGGGCATGCGCGGCGCCGTCGCCCGGGCCCAGGAGATCATCGAGGCCACGCCCGGCGCGGTGATGCCCCAGCAGTTCGAGAACACCGCCAACCCGCTGATCCACCGCGTCTCGACGGCGGAGGAGATCTGGAACGACACGGCCGGCGCGGTCGACGCCGTGGTCTCGGGCGTCGGCACCGGCGGCACCATCTCGGGCGTCGGCCAGGTGCTGAAGGCCCGCAAGCCGTCGCTGAAGATGATCGCCGTCGAGCCCGAGGCCTCGGCCGTGCTGTCGGGCGGCGCGCCGGGCCCGCACAAGATCCAGGGCATCGGGGCCGGCTTCGTGCCGGGCATCCTCGACCGCGGGGTGATCGACGAGATCATCCAGGTCAGCAACGACGACAGCTTCGCCATGGCCCGCAAGGCGGCCTCGACCGAGGGCCTGCCGGTCGGCATCAGCTCGGGCGCGGCCCTGACCGCCGCCTTCGACCTGGCCATGCGCGACGACTACGCCGGCAAGCTGGTGGTGGCGATCATCCCCAGCTTCGCCGAGCGCTACCTGTCGACGGCTCTGTTCGAAGGGCTCTGAGCTCCAAAACTCTTGATCCGACGCGGCGGCGGGGACGTTAGGATGTCATGAGCGACGTCTTCGACCCCGCCAAGCGCTCGGCCGTGATGGCCCGGGTCAAGAGCCGGGACACCAAGCCCGAGCTGCTGCTGCGCCGGCTGCTGACCGGGCTGGGCGCGCGCTATCGCCTGCACCGCAAGGACCTGCCCGGCTCCCCCGACGTGGCGATGCCAGGGCGGCGGCTGGCGATCTTCGTCCACGGCTGCTTCTGGCACGGCCATGACTGCGCGCGGGGGGCGCGGGTGCCCAAGGCCAACCGCGACTACTGGCTGGCCAAGGTGGCGCGCAACGTCGCCCGCGACGGGCGGAACCGCAGCGACCTGACCGCCGCCGGCTGGCGGGTGGAGACGGTGTGGGAATGCGAGATGAAGGACCAAGGGGCGTTGCGGGAGCGGCTGGCTGGGTTGCTCAGGGAAACCGCCCGCTTGCCCCCACCTGACCGCTCCGCGGTCTGTCCGCCCCCATAGGGGGCGGAGCGCAAGGCCCGAGGTTCTTCCCCCTCCGGGGGAAGACGATCGCGCAGCGATCCGTAGGGGGCAAGTGTCCCCGCGCCTAAGCCGCAACCCTCGACGCGCCGACGGCCAGGACCTCGCTCAGCGCCGCGTGCAGCTGGCTGGGGTCGATCGGCTTGGCGACGTGGGCGTTCATGCCGGCCGCGCGACAGGCCTCCCAGTCCTTGACGGTGGCCGAGGCGGTGACGGCGATCACCGGGAGACCCCGGTTGGGCCCCTCGACCGCGCGCAGCTGGCGCGTGGCGTCGCGGCCGTCCATGCCGGGCATGTAGACGTCCATCAGCATGACGTCGAACACCTCGGACTGCAGCAGCTCCAGGGCCCGCTCGCCGGACTCGGCCAAGGTGGGCTGGATGCCGAACGACTGCAGCACCAGCTCGATGGCCCGGCGGTTGACCACATGGTCGTCGACCACCAGCACCCGCGCGCCCTCGATGACGGCGCCGCCGGCCCGGGCGTCCGGCGCCTGGGCGGCCTCGAGCCGGACCTCGAGCCGGAAGCGCGAGCCCTTGCCGGGCTTGCTGGTCACCGTCAGGTCGCCGCCCATCAGCCGGGCCAGCTCGCGGCTGATCACCAGGCCCAGGCCCGAGCCGCCATGCTCGCGCGCCACATTGGCGGCCAGCTGGTCGAACGGCGTGAACAGCCGCGCCATCTGTTCTTCGGTCAGGCCCCGGCCGGTGTCGGCGACCACGGCCTCGAACACCAGGTGGTCGCCGGCCTCGCGCACGGCCAGCCGCATGGTGACCGCGCCCCGGCCGGTGAACTTGATGGCGTTGGACAGCAGGTTGTTGAGCACCTGGCGCAGCCGCAGGGAGTCGCCCGCCACCCAGCGCGGCAGATGGGCCGCGCCCTCGACCCGCAGGCGCAGGCCCTTCTTGTGGGCGTCGGGACGCCACAGGCGCAGGGTGTCGGCCATGGCCTGGCGCAGGTCGAACGGGGCCTGCTCGACCGCCATCCGCCCGGCGTCCAGGCGCGACAGGTCCAGCAGGTCGTTGAGCAGGGTGCGCATCATCGCCCCGGCGTCGCCGATCAGCTGGGCATGGGTCTTTGAGGCGGCGTCGGGCACGTCGCTGTGCAGCCGGGCGGCCCCGGCCAGGATGGCGCTGATCGGCGTGCGCAGCTCGTGGCTGATCATGGCCACGAAGGCCGACTTGGCGGCGACGGCCTCCTCGGCCTCGTGGCGGCGGCGCTCGGCCTCGTCCTTGGCCGCGGCCTCGGCGTGCAGGGCCCGCTCCAGGGTGCGGGCGGCCACGAACGCCGAGATGATCAGCAGCAGCACCCCGAACCACAGGGCGCTGGCCAGCGGCGAGCCCGGATTGGCCGACCGGGCGACGAACGGCGCGATCAGCAGATACGCCACGTGCGGGGCGGCCGCCGAGATCGTCGCCGACCTCAGGCTGGAATTGACGACGATGACGTTCAGAAGGGCCCCGGCCAGCAGCAGGCCGCCCAGGGTCGGGGCGAAGCGCATGCTCGAGGCGAACAGCGGCATCGACAGGAAGCCGAAGATGATCGAGGTGATCGCCGGCATGGCCGCCACGGCCAGCCGCAGCACGCGGCCGGGATGGGGCTGGCGCAGCATCTGGCGGATCAGGTCCAGCTCGACCAGTTGGGCCGCCGCATAGGTCCCGGCCCACAGCCAGGTCCAGCTGGCGTTCATGAAGACGTGCAGGATCAGGGCGATCATCACCGTGGCGACGACGCGCAGATGGAGATTGCCACGCCGCGCGAGCGCAGCCCTGACCTCCCCCGACCGATGCCGTTCGTCGCCCACTCGCCCCCCCGTGCCGCGCGGCCCCCGCCACGCGTCGTAGAGCCCATAGCATGAAACATCGTCGCTAAGAGGGGATGAAAAACCCCGGTTCGCTGGGCGCTTTTTGGCGGGGAGGGGGCCAAAATCCGCCGTCATCGGCGTTTTGCGGCATTTTCTGGCTGCGAACGACGGTCAAGCCGGGATTCGCGGTCAAGACTTGTCCGGACGTGTCAGGCGCGCGCCTTCGGGCGGGCGTCCCAGCGCGCGTTCCAGCGACAACGGGTCGCAATCGGCGATGTCGATCAGCTTCAGCCGCGCCCCGGCGCCCGAGGCCAGGGTCACCGACGACCGGGGCGCGCCCAGGGTCTTGGCCAGGAAGGCGATCAGGGCCGCATTGGCCGCGCCCTCGACCGGCGGGGCGGCGACCCGCACCTTCAGATAGGGCCGCCCGTCGCCGTCGACCGCCCAGCCGTCGATCGCCTCGCGCCCGCCGCGCGGGGTGAGGCGAACCGCCAGGCGCACGGCCCTAGTAGCCCCCGGACAGGTTGATCAGCGTGTCACGCAGGGCCGGCAGGAGATAGCTCTGCACGCCCGTGATGATCAGCAGCACGATGATCGGGCTGATGTCGACGCCGCCGAGCGGCGGGATGATCCGCTGGAACGGCCGCAGGATCGGGCTGGTCACCCGATCCAGGAAGGTGCTGATCTGGTAGACCGCCCGGTTGCGCAGGTTGATGATGTCGAACGCCACCAGCCAGCTCAGGACAGCCGAGATGATGATCGCCCACCACAACAGGCTGAGCAGTCCGGAGATGATGAAGAAGACGAAGTGAATGATGGCGGCCATGGGGTTCCCGTCCGAGTCCACCGCTTCTTGCCGCGCCTTGGCCGCCCTGGCAAGCAAAGCCGCCGATAGTGCGGTTTGCGGCCTTGACGCATCGCCCGCCCCGCCGTATTCCCCCGCTTCCTTGGGGCCGTAGCTCAGATGGTAGAGCGCCTCGTTCGCAATGAGGAGGTCAGGGGTTCGATTCCCCTCGGCTCCACCAAGGACCTTTCCGACAGCCGCTGATCGCCCGTCCGCCCGGTTTTCACGCGGGGCGCGTCCGATGGCGTTCGACGCCTGCGCAGGTCTGGACAAGGCCGGGGTGGCGCCCGACGGTCCGGTCGTGGATCGGGAGGGCGCGTCTTGCGGATCGGAAACCTGCTTTTGCTGTCGGCCGCCTGCGCGGCGCTCTGCGCGCCCGCCCTGGCCGCCGCGCCCGCCGCCGACCTGGCCCGCCAGCGGGCGACGGCGGCTCGGGTCCAGATCACGCGCGACGACTGGGGGATCGCCCACGTCCATGGCAAGAGCGACGCCGACGCGGTGTTCGGCATGGTCTACGCCCAGGCCGAGGACGACTTCAACCGGGTGGAGGCCAACTACCTGACGGCCCTGGGGCGCACGGCGGAAGCCGAGGGCGAGAAGGCCATCTGGCAGGACCTGCGGATGAGGCTGTTCGTCGATCCGGCCGACCTCCAGGCCCGATACGCCAAGAGCCCCGCCTGGCTGAAGGCCCTGATGGACGCCTGGGCCGACGGGCTGAACTTCTACCTGGCCACCCATCCTGGCGTGAAGCCGAAGGTCATCACCCGGTTCGAGCCGTGGATGGCGCTCAGCTTCACCGAGGGCAGCATCGGCGGCGACGTCGAGCGGATCTCGCTGGGCGAGCTGGAGGCCTTCTACGGCAAGCCGCAAATGCAGGCCTCCGCCGAGGTCCGGGCGCGGGAGTTCGCCCAAGCCGTGGCGTTCCGCGAACCCACCGGCTCCAACGGCTTCGCCATCGCCCCGTCCAACACCAAGGACGGCAACGCCCTGCTGCTGATCAACCCGCACACCTCGTTCTTCTTCCGCTCCGAGCTGCAGATGACCAGCGACGCGGGGCTGAACGCCTATGGGGCGGCGACCTGGGGGCAGTTCTTCATCTACCAGGGCTTCAACGCCCATGCCGGCTGGATGCACACCTCCAGCACAGTGGACGTGGTCGATGAGTTCGCCGAAACCATCGTCCGCAAGGACGGCAAGCTGTTCTACCGGTACGGGGCCGAGGCGCGGCCGGTGACGACGTCGATCGTCGAGGTCCACTACAGGGCCGCCGACGGCTCCCTGGCCCGCAGGACCTTCACCACCTACCGCACCCACCACGGTCCGATCGTCCGGGCGGCGGACGGCAAGTGGATCGCCTTCGCGATGATGTACAGGCCGGTGGAGGCGCTGGAGCAGTCGTTCCTGCGCACCAAGGCGACCGACTACGACAGCTTCCTGAAGGTGGCCGAGCTGAAGGCCAATTCCTCGAACAACACCCTGTTCGCCGACGACAAGGGCGAGGTGGCCTATCTGCATCCGCAGTTCATCCCGCGCCGCGACGACTGGTTCGACTACACCAAGCCGGTCGACGGCTCGGACCCGGCCACCGACTGGAAGGGGCTACACGCCCTGTCCGAGGCGCCGCACCTGAAGAACCCGCCGAACGGCTGGCTGATGAACACCAACAACTGGCCCTATTCGGCGGCCGGTCCCTACAGCCCCCGGCAGGCCGACTTCCCACGCTACATGGACAGCGTCGGCGAGACGCCGCGCGGGGTCCACGCCACCCGCGTGCTGAGCGTCCGCAAGGACTTCACCCTGCCGACCCTGATCGAAGCGGCCTACGATCCCTACCTGACCGCGTTCGCCGACCTGATCCCGACGCTCTCGAAAGCCTATGACGCCACGCCCGACGGCGACCCGGCCAAGGCGAGGCTGGGCGCCCAGATGGCGGCGCTGAAGGCCTGGGACCTGAAGTGGTCGGAGACCTCGACCGAGACCTCGCTGGCGGTGTTCTGGGGCGAGGCCCTGTGGGCCAGATCGGCTGGTGAGGCCAAGAAGCAGGGCGTATCGGTCTACAAGTACATGGCCGAGACCACGACGCCGGCCCAGAAGCTGTCGGCCCTGGCCGAGGCGTCGGACCGGCTCGCCGCCGACTTCGGCGACTGGCGCACGCCCTGGGGCCGGATCAACCGCTTCCAGCGCAACGACGGCGCCATCGTCCAGACCTTCGACGACCGGAAACCCTCGATCCCCGTGCCCTTCACCTCGGGTCAGTGGGGTTCGCTGGCCTCGTTCGGGGCCAAGCGTTATCCGGGGACGAAGCAGTTCTACGGGACCAGCGGCAACAGCTTCGTGGCCGCGGTCGAGTTTGGGCCGAGGGTGAAGGCCCTGGCGCTGTCGGCCGGCGGCGAGAGCGGCGATCCGGCGTCGAGGCACTTCGCCGACCAGGCCCCGCTCTACGCCAAGGGCGACCTGCGGCCAGTCTATTTCTATCCCGACCAGCTGGCGGGCCATGTCGAGCGGACCTATCGGCCGGGCGAGGCCAGGTGACCCGCGGCTCGAGCCCGCCGCGGTCACCGCCCATGTTCGGTTCAGGGGAGGGCGTTTCAGGTCGCGCCCATCGGCGGCGGACGTCAGGCTCCAGTCGCGTCCACGACGATGGCGACCGTCTTGCCGCGGGACAGGGGCTCCCACCCCGCCGCGATGGCCGAGGTGATGGCGTTGGCCACCAGCCCGGGCGAGATCTGCGAGGGCTTCAGCAGCGGCGCGCCGTACCGGGGGTGCGGGCCGGGCGGAAACTCCACCACCGCTTCGCGCTGACCCTCCGCGTGGCGCACGGCGATGGCCATGCCATGCAGCACCGGGGCGTCGCTGGACCAGCCGGGCTGGCGGTGGAGCCGCCAGACGTACGGCTCGCCATCGACCTCGATCTCGAATTCAGGGCTCTGCTTGGTTCGCGCCATGTCAGGGTGTTAGCCCGGCGAGCGTATCCAAGCCAGCCCTTGCGCTCGCCCTTCGGCCGTCGCCGCCGGCGCCATCGCACCGAAAGTCGGCGTTTCTTGCCGCTCCTTGCGGCGCGGACATCACGCGCCAACAAAAAAGCCCCGCCGTCGCCGGCGGGGCTTTGTCGTTCAGGAGACCCTCCTAGACGTCGCGCCGGTCGCGCTTGGCCAGGACGCGCAGGCGCAGGGCGTTGAGCTTGATGAAGCCGCCGGCGTCGCGGTGGTCGTAGGCCACCTTGCCTTCCTCGAAGGTGACCAGGTCCTGGTCGTAGAGGCTGTAGGGGCTGGTGCGGCCGATGACGGCGACATTGCCCTTGTAGAGCTTCACCCGCACCTGGCCGGTGACCTTGGCCTGGCTGTAGTCGATGGCGGCCTGCAGCATCTCGCGCTCGGGGGCGAACCAGAAGCCGTTGTAGACCAGCGATGCGTATTTCGGCATCAGCTCGTCCTTCAGGTGCATGGCGCCGCGGTCGAGCGTGATCGACTCGATGCCGCGGTGGGCGGCCAGCAGGATCGTGCCGCCGGGGGTCTCGTAGACGCCGCGCGACTTCATGCCGACGAAGCGGTTCTCGACCAAGTCCAGGCGGCCGATGCCGTTGTCGCGGCCCAGCTCGTTCAGCTTGGTCAGCAGGGTGGCCGGGCTCATCGCCACGCCGTCGATGGCGACGGGGTCGCCCTTCTCGAAGTCGATGGTGATGACCGTCGGCTTGTCGGGGGCGTCCTCCGGCGCGATCGTGCGCATGTGGACGAACTCGGGGGCCTCGACCGCCGGGTCCTCCAGGACCTTCCCTTCCGACGAGCTGTGCAGCAGATTGGCGTCGACGCTGAACGGCGCCTCGCCGCGCTTGTCCTTGGCGATCTGGATCTGGTGCTTCTCGGCGAAGTCCAGCAGGGCCTCGCGGGACTTGAAGTCCCATTCGCGCCACGGGGCGATCACGTGGATGTCGGGCTCCAGGCCGTAATAGCCCAGCTCGAAGCGGACCTGGTCGTTGCCCTTGCCGGTCGCGCCGTGGCTGACCGCGTCGGCGCCGGTCTTGCGGGCGATCTCGATCTGCTTCTTGGCGATCAGCGGGCGGGCGATCGAGGTGCCCAGCAGGTACTGGCCTTCATAGACCGTGTTGGCCCGGAACATCGGGAACACGAAGTCACGCACGAACTCCTCGCGCACGTCCTCGATGAAGATGTTCTCCGGCTTGACGCCGGCGGCCAGGGCCTTGGCGCGGGCCGGCTCGATCTCCTCGCCCTGGCCCAGGTCGGCGGTGAAGGTGACGACCTCCGCGCCGTATTCGGTCTGCAGCCACTTGAGGATGATCGAGGTGTCGAGGCCGCCCGAATAGGCGAGCACGACCTTCTTCACGGGCTTGGCGGCCATGAGGGGGTCCTTCCGAGGAAACACAAAGTCGCAGCGTGTTTCCCCTTCGGAGAAACACAAGGTCGCGGCGCGTTTAGCGCGGTTTCGCGACGATTGAAACGTGGGTGTTGGCCAAGCTGGGACGGATCGCCCCAAATCGCATCCCGGCCTAAGAGTCGCCGTCGTCGTGCAGGGTCTCCATGACCTTGCGCAGATGCGCCAGCTGGCTCATCGCCAAGGCCGCCGCCAGGATCGCGCGCACGCACAGAACCACCACCGCGCCGACGCCCTCGACCGTGAAGGTCAGCTGGGTCAGGGTGAACGACAGCAGGATGACGGTCGCCAGGACCGGAACGGCCAGCAGGCCGACGGCCTTGGACACCCGCCAGGTCGGCCTGCCATCCAGGCCCCACTGCATCGGGATCCGCTTTCCGTCCGGGATCCGCTTCCAGGCGGACTGCGCCGTGGAGGCGATGATCGCCAGGGCGGCGATCGATAACCCGTCGCCAAGGATGCGAAGCGCCGCTTCCATGGCCTAGACCGTCACCTGGGCCCCCAGCTCGACGACGCGGCCGGGCGGGATCTTGAAGAAGTCGGTCGGGTTGGTGGCGTTCTTCATCAGGAAGATGAAGATCCGGTCCTGCCACAGCGGCATGCCGCTGTTGGCCGACGGCACGATCGAGCGGCGGCCCAGGAAGAAGCTGGTGGCCATGATGTCGAACTTCAGCCCCTGCTGCTTGCGCAGCAGCGCCAGGGCCTTGGGCACGTTGGGGCTTTCCATGAAGCCGTAGAAGATCTCGACCTTCTTGAAGTCGGCGTTGATCACCTCGACGCGGATGCGGTCCTCTTCGGCCACCCGGGGCGTGTCGGCCGTGCGGACGGTCAGGATCACGTTGCGCTCGTGCAGCACCTTGTTGTGCTTGAGATTGTGCATCAGGGCGACCGGGGTCATGTCCGGGTCGGAGGTCAGGAAGATCGCCGTGCCGGGGGCGCGGTGCGGGGCGCGGGCCCGCAGGATCTCCATCAGGTCGACCAGGGGCACGCTGTCGCGGCGGGTCTTCTCGGTCAGGATCTGGCTGCCGCGCACCCAGGTAGCCATGATCGTGAACAGCACCGCGCCGATCAGGACCGGCAGCCAACCGCCGGTGAAGAAGCGTAGGGCGTTGGCCGACAGGAAGGTCAGGTCCAGCGCCATGAACGGGATCAGGAAGGCCAGGGCGGCCGGCGCCTTCCAGTTCCACAGCTTGCGCATGACGATGTAGGCCATGCAGGTGGTGACCACCATGGTGCCGGTCACCGCCAGGCCGTAGGCGTGGGCCAGGGCCGAGGAGGTCTGGAAGGTGAACATGATGGCCAGCACCCCGACCAGCAGCATGGTGTTGAGCTGCGGCACGAAGATCTGACCCGACTGGGTCTCGGAGGTGCGCTTGATGTCCTGGCGCGGCATCAGACCAAGCTGGATGGCCTGCTGGGTCAGGGAAAAGGCGCCGGTGATCACCGCCTGGCTGGCGATCACGGTGGCCGCGCCGGCCAGGAACACCAGCGGCAAGCGCAGGAACTCTGGCGCCATCTCGAAGAACCAGTTGAGCTCCGGCATCGGGCGGCCGGCGGCCTCCGCGGCGGCCAGGGTCTCCAGGGCGAAGGCGCCCTGGCCCAGATAGTTGACCGCCAGGCAGGGCAGCACGAAGAACAGCCAGGCGGCCTGGATCGGCCAGCGTCCGAAATGCCCCATGTCGGCCGACAGCGCCTCGGCGCCGGTCACCGTCAGGAACACCGCGCCCAGGACGATAAAGCCGGCCATGCCGTGGTTCAGCAGGAAGGACGCCGCGTAGTAGGGGTTGATCGCCGCCAGGATGCCGGGCGCGCCGGCCAGGTGATAGGCGCCCAGCGCGAACATCACCACGAACCAGACCGCGCAGACCGGACCGAACAATCTGCCGACCGTGGCCGTGCCCCGGGCCTGGATGAAGAACAATCCCAGCAGCATGATCGTGGCGATCAGCAGAACGACCTGGGTGTTCACGTGGGTCTCGAACGCCGGAATGGTCCGCAGGCCTTCCACCGCCGAAAGCAGCGAGATCGCCGGGGTGATCACCGCGTCGCCGTAGAACAGCGCCGCCCCCGCGACCCCCAGGACGAAGACCAGGGTGGTGCGCTTGCCGATCGCGTGCTGGGCCAGGGCCATCAGCGACAGCACCCCGCCCTCGCCCTTGTTGTCGGCGCGCATGATGAACAGCACGTACTTGATCGTGACGATCAGGATCAGCGCCCACAGGGCCAGCGACACCACGCCCAGGATCTCGGCGCGGGTCACCCCGTCACGCGCGGCGGTGTGCAGCGCTTCCTTGAAGGCGTAGAGCGGACTGGTGCCGATATCGCCGAACACCACGCCGACCGAACCGATGGCGAGCGCCAGGAAGCCATGCCCCTTGGGGTCATGGCCGGCCTGCGTTGGGACGTCACACGAGGCGGCGCTGTTGGGAGCGGGCGCGCCAGAGGCTTCGGAAGCCATTCAATCCCTCCGGGGTCGCCCTCGCAAAACGCGGCGCGGAGCCCCATATCGATCAAGCCGGGCGCGATACACCCAATCCCGTTCCGGTTCAATCGCGACCTGACGCCAGACCGCGGCGATAGTTTTTGGTTGAACGCACGAACGACGCCCTTAGGGTCCTGCCATAGAAAAATGTCCGACAGTCAGAAATTCCCCGTCGCCGCGCACGCCCTGGCCTATCTGGCGCACAAGAGCGCCTTTTCGGCCGACCGCGCCGTGGCCAGCGCGGAGCTGGCCGCCTCGGTCCCGACCAACCCGGTCGTGGTGCGCCGCGTGACGGCCATGCTGGGCAAGGCGGGGCTGATCGGCGCCCGCGCCGGCGCCAACGGCGGCGCCTGGCTGCTGAAGGCGCCCGAGGCGATCACCCTGGACGTCGTCCTGCGGGCCGTGAACGGCTGCGCCCACCTGGGCGTCGCCCCCAAGGGCGTCAAGGGCTGCCCGGTCGGCGAGAAGATCCCCGACGCCGTGCGCGGGGCGATGATCGCCGCCGACACCGCCGTCGCCGACCGCCTGTCGCAGATCTCTGTGGCCGACCTGCTGAACAGCGCCTCGGTCGAGGCGGCCGCCTGAGGGCCCATCGCCGCTAAACCGGCTTGCAGAATAACTGCATCAACCACAGTTGCCGATCCCCTGGAAAACCGCGTGGTCGATCATACGTAATCGACACGGTTTCAGTTGCGAAGCCGCTAACCTTTTCAGGGCTCACGACAATGACCAAGGTCGCCATCGTTTATCACTCGGGCTACGGCCACACCGCCGTCCTGGCCGACAAGATCGCCGAGGGCGTCCGCGACGCCGGCCAGACCCCGCTCCTGCTGAAGATCGACAGCGCCGCCCAGGACTTCGCGCCGATCATCGAGGAGATCACCGCGGCCGACGCGGTGGTGTTCGGCGCCCCCACCTACATGGGCGACGTCTCGGGCGTGT
Source organism: Caulobacter sp. GW821-FHT09A05 (assembly GCF_059418465.1). Lineage (NCBI taxonomy): Bacteria > Pseudomonadati > Pseudomonadota > Alphaproteobacteria > Caulobacterales > Caulobacteraceae > Caulobacter > Caulobacter sp. GW821-FHT09A05. Next base: position 126,760 of record NZ_JBWKPX010000006.1, on the reverse strand, counting down.
TCAAAGTGTTCGCCGACGCCACCGCCGGGGTGTTCTTCACCGGCGCCTGGAAGGACAAGCTGGCCGCGGGCTTCACCAATTCGCACAGCTTCGCGGGCGACAAGGGCCACGCCCTGGAAAGCCTGACCATCCTGGCGGCCCAGCACGGCATGAACTGGGTGAACCTGGGCCTGGCCCCTCCCGGAGTCACGGCCGCCGAGCGCGGCCCCGACACGATCAACCGGGTCGGCTCGTTCATCGGCCTGGCCGCCCAGTCGGACAACGCCTCGCCCGAGATCACCCCGCCGGCCGGCGACCGCGAGACCGCCCGCCTGCTGGGCGTCCGCGTCGCCGAGGCCGCGGTCCGCTGGACGCGCGGCGCCCAGCCGGCGCTCAGCGAAGCCGCCTGACGAGGTCCGCCCGTCCTTCCTGATCCCCCCAGCCCGAAGGACGGGCCCCGCGGCGCTCCGGCGCCGCCGAGGGGGCGCTTGAGCCCGAGCGCCCCCTCCCCCTCTTCTGGCCCTGTGACGGGGCGTCGCCGCGCATGTGCTTGAACCAAACCAGCGGTCGTGCTTCGTCTCGGTGACGTTACAGTTGCCCCGGACACACGCCGCATGGCCCGCCGCCTCGCCCTGATCACCGGCGCTTCCGCCGGCATCGGAGCCGCCTTCGCCCGCATCTACGCCAGCCACGGCTATGACGTGGCCCTGACCGCGCGCAGGCTCGACCGGCTGGAGGCCCTGGCCGCCGAGATCCGCCTGAGGTTTGGCGTCGAGGCCTATCCGATCGCCGCCGACCTGGTCCAGCCCGACGCCGTCGACCGGGTGCTGGCCGCCGTCGAGGCCGAGGGCCGGGTGGTCGACGTCCTGGTCAACAACGCCGGCTACGGCCTGCCCGGCGCCTACGCCCAGACCACCTGGACCGACCAGGCCGCCTTCCTGCAGGTGCTGCTGGTCTCGGTCTGCGGCCTGACGCACAAGGTGCTGCCGGGCATGGTCGAGCGGGGCTTCGGCCGGATCGTCAACGTCGCCTCGCTGGCCGGCCTGGCCCCCGGCGCGGCGGGCCATACCCTCTATGCGGCCACCAAGAGCTTCCTGGTGAAGTTCTCCCAGAGCCTGCACCTGGAGACGCAGGGCGCCGGCGTCCACGTTTCGGCCCTCTGCCCGGGCTTCACCTATTCGGAATTCCACGACGTCAACGGCACCCGCGCACAGGTCAGCCAGAGCCTGCCCGCCTGGCTGTGGCTCGGCGCCGACGAGGTGGCAGCGGCCGGCTACGAGGCGGCCGAGGCCAATCGCGCGATCTGCGTGCCGGGCGCGCCGAACAAGGCCATCGCGGTGCTGGCCAAGCTGGTCCCCGACGACTGGGCCCTGGCCCTGATGGCCAGCCAGGGCTCGCGGTTCCGGAAGGTTTGATCGCGGTGCGTCCTTCGAGGCCCGCTCTGCGGGCGCCTCAGGATGAGGAGCGTTATCGCCGAACGCCTCATCCTGAGGTGCGAGGCGTAGCCGAGCCTCGAAGGACGCACGGCGTCAACGATGCTCGGCGTACGGCGCCTTGGCGTCGGCCCGGATCAGCCCTCGCGTGGCGTCGCCCACCCCGATCAGCACGAACTGCACCGCCAGGGCGCAGAGGATCAGGCCCAGCACCCGCACCACGATGCTCATGCCGATCCGCCCCAGCACCCGGCTGATGATCGGCGAGGCCCAGAAGGTGGCGACCAGCACCACCGCCACGGCCGCGATCACCCCGCAGCCGATCGCCATGCCCGCCAGGCCGAAGCCCTTGGCCTCGCTGGCGTAGATGATCACCGTCGAGATCGCGCCCGGCCCGATCAGCAGCGGCATGGCGAACGGCACGATCAGCCGCTCGAACCGCTGCTTGGCGTAGACCCGCGCGGACTGGCCCTCGACGCCCTCGGCCGCGTCGGCGAACATGGTGGTGAAGTCGTCGCGCACCATGTCCAGGCCCAGGATGAACAGGATGATGCCGCCGGCGATGCGGAAGGCCGGCATCGAGATGCCGAAGAATTCCAGCAGCGACACGCCGGTGAAGTAGAAGAAGATCAGGAAGGCGGCGACGAACAGGCCGATATAGACCGCCACCATCCGCCGGCCGGCGGCGGCCGCGCCCAGGGTGGCGGCGGCGAACAGCGGCACGTTGCCGATCGGGTCGATCAGGGCGAACAGGGCGACGAAGAAGTTGACGGCGAGCTCAGCCTGGCTCATTCGGGGTGCTTAGCCTTCAATTCGCGCGGATCCGCATCCTTCTTAGGGTGATGCGAGCCCGCGCGCCAACCCGGGGACGTCTCCATGACCGCCGATCCGCGCCTGATCCTGCCGCTCGACCTGCCCAGCGTCGCCGAGGCCCGCGCCATGGTCGAGACGCTGGGCGACGCGGTGTCGTTCTACAAGATCGGGCTGGAGCTGCTAGCCACCGACGGCATGGCCCTGGCGCGTGAGCTGAAGGGCGAGGGCAAGTCGATCTTCCTGGACTGGAAGCTGCACGACATCGGCGCGACCGTCGAACGCTCGGCCCGGGTGCTGGCCGGGGCCGGCTGCGACCTGTTGACCGTCCACGCCGAGCCGCAGGTGATGCAGGCGGCCGTCAAGGCCAAGGGCGGCTCGGACCTGAAGATCCTGGCCGTCACCGTGCTGACCAGCCTGAACGACGCCGACCTGATCGAGATGGGCTATGCGTTCAGCGCCCGCGACCTGGTCGCCCGGCGCATCCGCCAGGCGGTGGACTGCGGCGTGGACGGCATCGTCTCGTCCCCCCACGAGGCCGCCCTGGCCCGCGAGATCGCCGGGCCCGACTTCCTGGTGGTGACGCCAGGCGTGCGCCCCTTCTGGGCGGCCAAGAACGACCAGGCCCGCGCCGCCACCCCCGCCGACGCCCTGAAGGCCGGCGCCAGCCACCTGGTCTGCGGCCGTCCGATCACGGCGGCGAACGACCCGCGCGAGGCGGCGCTGAAGGTGGCGGCCGAGATGGCCGGGGTCTGAGGCCGCGCTGGCCGCACGATCGCCCCTCCCGAACGGCGCGACATAACGGCGCGCCGCCGTCGCCCGGGCAAGTCGTCAGAGAGCTCGTCGGCCTCGACCGGCGGCGACTTATCACGCCCGAACGCAGCGCCTCTTTGATCGCTGGGCTGTGCTTTTGGTCTTCGCCCATCTCGAGCGCGGCGAAGCAACTGCTTATGCCGTCCAGTATTTGCAATTTCCTCAGTATATCTGAAGAACCATCGCATATACTCGAATTACACCTTGCCTATGGGCGAAATCTGGCCCAACTTACGGCAAGGTTGCAGACTTAACGCTCTGTTATACTATCATAACCGCAGATTAAGCACGAAGTTCTACTTATCGTTCAGCGTGAAGCGCTTAGACCCTCCCTTGTCGGAGGGGTACGATGCCAAAATATATCACCGCCAAGGGGCTCGAGCTGTTGCTCTCGGGCTCGCCCAGCAACTGGGTGGCCAACAGCACGGCCAAGGAAACCCAGCTCGGGTCGAGCAAGAACGACGTGTTCCATGGCTCGGGCGGCGACACCCTGGTCGGCGGGAAGGGCGACGACACCTACTATCTGTGGGACAACACCTCGGTCGTGGTCGAGAAGGCCGGCGAAGGGATCGACACCGTCGACGCCCGGTTCTGGGGGGCGGTGACGCTGGCGGCCAATGTCGAGAACCTGTTGCTGAACTCCGCGGGATCAACCGCCGGGACCGGCAACGCCCTGAACAACATCATCGTGGCGGGAACCGTCGGCGCGACGCTGAACGGCCTGGCCGGCGACGACGTCCTGGTCGGCGGCGCGAAGGGCGACCTGTTCAAGGTCGCGGCCGGCAACGGCTCCGACGCCATCCTGAACTTCAAGCCCGGCAGCGACGTCATCCAGCTGAACGGCTACGGCGTCACCAGCTTCGCCCAGCTCCAGACCCTGGCCACCCAGAGCGGCGCCGACGTCAAGCTCGGCTTCGCCAACGGCGAGAGCCTGGTGATCCGCGACACCGCGCTCTCCAACCTGACCGCCTACGACTTCGGCCTGAAGGCCGACCCCGCCGCCATTCCGGCCGGCTACTCCCAGCTGGTCGGACCCGGCAAGGCCTGGACCGCCCACGGCTGGTACGTGCTCAACAACGTCTGGAACCCCGGGACGCTCATCTATAACCAGGACTATGTGATCGACAGCGCCTACAGCGCCTCGGACATGACGGCCAAGACCACCTTCAACTGGTCGTTCCCGGTGGTCACCGAACCCTATCCGACCATCCGCGCCTATCCCGAGGTGATCTTCGGTCCGGCTCCGATGAGCGGCGGCCACAAGGCCAGCGACATCACCACCGTCCTGCCCGCCCAGGTCAGCAGCCTGACGGCCCTGACCGCCGACTACGACGTCAGCTACAAGGGCAACACCGGCGGCTTCAACGTCTCGTTCGACATCTGGCTGACCGACACCCCCAACGGCGGCGCCGACACCGTCACCACCGAAGTCATGGTCTGGGTGCACAAGGGCGATTTCGATCCCGTGGGCGAAGTGGTCGGCGCCTATTCCAACGGCTCGGTGACCGGCAAGATCTACGCCAGCAAGGCCGGTGACTGGACCTACACCGCCGTCGTCCTCGACCAGGACATGCCGAAGGGCCAGATCGACATCGCCGGGATCCTGACGACGCTCAAAGGCCTGAATCTCGTCTCCCCGAACGACTACGTCGCCTCCGTGGAACTGGGCTCCGAAGTCGTGTCCGGCGCCGGCTCGCTGACCATTAACAATCTGGACCTCGACGTTCGGACCCGGAACCCCGACGGCTCGACCAAGGTCATGCACGTCGAAGGCTCGGGCGTGACCACCACGACGATCCTGGCCAGCACCGGCTCGGTCGCCATACCGGAGAAGGCCGCGCCCGACCTGTCCGGCGACGACACCTTCACCTACGACAGAACGGCCGTCGCCGTCACGGGCGGAGCTGGCCACGACACCCTGGTCCTGAAGGCCGGCGCGACGGTCAATCTGGGCGACGCGGTCAACCAGGTCGCCGGCGGCGGCGCCGTGGTCACCGGTTTCGAGGACGTCGACGCCTCGACCGCCAGTGGCGCTGTCGTCCTGAACGGGTCGGGCGCCGACAACAGGCTGACCGGCGGAGCCTTCGCCGACACCCTGATGGGCGGAGCGGGCTCGGACGTCCTCAAGGGCGGGCTTGGCGCCGACGTCCTCGACGGGGGCGCGGGCGTCGACCAGGTTCGCGGCGAGGCGGGCGACGATCGCATCGTCTACGACGCCGCCGACACCGTCATCGACGGCGGGGCCGGTCGCGACACCCTGGTCCTGAACACCGCCGCCACCGTGAACTTGGGTAACTTCTCGACCAGCCAGATCAGCGGCGGCTCGGCCTATGTCTCCGGCTTCGAGGACATCGACGCCTCCGGCGCCGGCGGCGCCGTCATCCTGGACGGCTCGCAGTTCAACAACAAGCTGGCCGGCGGGGCCTTCGCCGACACCCTGAGGGGCGGGGCCGGCTTCGATGTGCTCAATGGCGGGGCCGGCGCCGATGTTCTCGACGGCGGCGCGGACGCCGACCAGCAACGTGGCGAGGCCGGCGACGACCGCGTCGTCTACGACGCCGCCGACACCGTCATCGACGGCGGGGCCGGTCGCGACACCCTGGTCCTCAAGACGGCCGCCACCGTGAACCTAGGTAACTTCTCGACCAGCCAGGTCAGCGGCGGCTCGGCCTACGTCTCCGGTTTCGAGGATGTCGACGCCACGGGGGCCGTGGCCGGGGTCACCGTCACCGGCTCCCTGGCCAACAACAGCCTGACGGGCGGAAGCGGCGCCGACACCTTGATGGGCGGCGGCGGCTCCGACGCCCTCAAGGGCGGGCTTGGCAACGACGTCCTCGACGGCGGCGCGGGCGTCGACCAGGTGCGCGGCGAGGCGGGCGACGACCGCATCGTCTATGACGCCGCCGACACCGTCGTCGACGGCGGGGCCGGTCGCGACACCCTGGTGCTCAACACCGCCGCCACCGTGAACCTGGGCAACTTCTCGACCAACCAGGTCAGCGGCGGCTCGGCCTATGTGGCGAGCTTCGAGGACGTCGACGCCTCCGGCGCCACGGCCGGGGTCCGGTTGAACGGTTCGGCGTTCAACAACACCCTGACCGGCGGAAGCGGCGCCGACACCCTGGCCGGCGGAGCGGGCTTCGACGTCCTGAAGGGAGGCGCGGGCGGGGACCTGTTCGTGTTCGGCGCCTTCAATGCGGGCGACATCGACAAGATCATCGACTTCTCGCACGCCCAGGGCGATCGCATCGACCTGTCGGCCATCGACGCGGTGGCCGGCGGCGTCGACGACCCGTTCGCCTTCATCGGCCAGAGCGCCTTCCACCATGTGGCCGGCGAGGTCCGCTACGGCGCCACCGCCGGAGGCCTGATGGTCCAGGCCGACGTCAACGGCGATGGTTACGCGGACTTCTCGATCCTGCTGGCCAACACGACGTCGCTGGTCCACGGCGATTTCATTCTGTAGCCAGCCCTAGAAATCGACCGCCACGCCCTTGCGCTCCCAGTCGCCGAACCGCGTCGGCTCAGGGCCGTCGCGGCCGCCTTCCTCGGTCGGAAGGGCGGCGGCGTGTTCGGCCGCGCGGCGGGCGGCGGCCTCTTCCAGGGCGCGGCGGGCGGCGGGGGCGAGCGGCTTGTCGGGCGCCGCGCCAGGCGGCAGGTCGGTCTCGGACATGACCGCCTTCCTAGCATCGTCGACGCCAAAAAGCTTGCGCTCGTCGTCGCCTCGGGGCACGGCGGGCGGGTGACTCAGGAACTCAACGACGGCCTCCCCGCACGGGAAGGCGCCCTCGCCCTCATCGACGCGGCCCTGTCGCGGCGCGGCGGCCTCGACGAAGCCGCCTCGGCCAACGCCTTCCGCTTTCTCGAACCGCGGGAGCGGGCCTTCGCGCGCGCCCTGGCCATGGCCGCCCTGCGCCATCTGGGCCCCATCGACCGCGCCCTGGCCGGCAAGCTGGCCAAGGAGCCGCCGCCACGCGTGCGCAACCTGCTGCGCCTGGGCGCGACCCAGGCCTTCTTCCTGGACGTCCCGGCCTTCGCGGCGGTGGCCACCAGCGTCGAGCTGGCCGGCGCCAACAAGGCCAGCCGGCCGTTCAAGGGCCTGGTCAACGCCGTGCTGCGCGGCCTGCTGCGCGATGGCGCCCCCTCGGCCGAGCCGGAACAGCTGGCGCCGCCCTGGCTCTACGCCCGCTGGGCCGGCGCCTGGGGCAAGGACACCGCCGACGCGATCGCGGCCCAGATCGGCTTCGAGCCGGCCACCGATCTGTCGCTGAAACCCGGCGCCGACGCGGCCGCCCTGGCCGCCGAGCTGGAGGGCGAGATCCTGCCCGGCGGCACGCTGCGCACGGCGCGCCGGGGCGACGTCTCGGCCTGGCCCGCCTTCGACGACGGGATCTGGTGGGTGCAGGACGCGGCCGCGGCCATCCCCGCCCGCCTGCTGGACGTCCGGCCCGGCCAGACCGCCCTGGACCTGTGCGCGGCGCCCGGCGGCAAGACCCTGCAGCTGGCCGCCGCGGGCGCGGCCACCGTCGCCGTAGACCGCTCGCCCGCCCGCCTGCAGCGCGTCACCGAGAACCTGGCCCGCCTGAACCTGGCCGCCGAGGTGGTCGCCGCCGACGCCGGGGCCTGGGACGACGCGCGGACCTTCGACGCCGTACTGCTGGACGCCCCGTGCTCGGCCACCGGCACCTTCCGCCGCCACCCGGACGTGCTGTGGGCGGCCCGTCCGGGCGACGTGGCCAGCCTGGCCGCCGTCCAGGGCCGCCTGCTGGACAGCGCCGCCGGTCGCCTCAAGCCTGGCGGCCGCCTTGTGTATTGCGTGTGCTCCCTCGAGCCGGAAGAGGGCGAGGCCCAGGTCGAGGCCTTCCTGGCCCGCCGCCCGGACATGGCCCTGGACCCGATCGTCCCGGAGGAAGGCGGCGCTCCCGCCGCCAGCCTGACGCCGCGCGGCACGTTGCGGATCCTGCCCCACCACCGTGAAGGCGGGCTGGACGGCTTCTTCGCGGCGCGGTTCGTGAAGCGCTGACGACGCCGCGGGCTGGTCCGGGAGGCAAGTTTTTGATGCAATCCCCCGACCGGCGACGGGCTCGCTTGTGGCGCGAGCCTTAGCCCGCTAAGCCATGGGCATGACCGCGCCGCTGATCGCCCCGTCCATCCTCGCCTCCGACTTCGCCAAGCTGGGCGAAGAGGTCGCCGCCATCGAGGCGGCGGGGGCCGACTGGGTGCATGTCGACGTGATGGACGGTCATTTCGTGCCCAACATCACGCTCGGCCCCGACATCGTCAAAGCCATCCGGCCGCACGCCAGCATCCCGTTCGACGTCCACCTGATGATCAGCCCGGCCGATCCGTACCTGGAAGCCTTCCGCGCCGCCGGGGCCGACCTGATCAGCATCCATCCGGAAGCCGGCCCGCACCTCCACCGCTCGCTCAAACGCATCCGCGAACTGGGGGCCAAGGCCGGGGTGGTGTTCAATCCCTCGACCTCGATCGACCATGTCGAATGGATCCTCGAGGACGTCGACCTGCTGCTGGTGATGTCGGTGAACCCCGGCTTCGGCGGCCAGAGCTTCATTCCCGGCCAGCTGCGCAAGGTCGAGGCGCTGCGGCGGATGGTCGACAAGGCCGGCGCGGACATCATCATCGAGGTCGACGGCGGCGTCACCCCGGTCACCGCCCCGCAATGCGCGGCGGCGGGGGCCACGGCCCTGGTCGCCGGCTCGGCGGTGTTCAAGGGCGGACCCGCCGCCTATGCCGACAATATCCGCGCCCTGAAGGGGGGCTGATCCAGCGGCATGGAGGGGGCTCCCGAGACAGGTTCCGCCCGCAAGTCCTCCGCCCTGGCCGGCGGGCCTAAAAGCCGTGGCCGCGGCAAGCGCACCAAGGGGGTGTTCCTGAAGGCGCTGGGCGTGGCGATCAAGGGCAATGTCGAGCGCGAGTGGTTCGGCTCGCCGCCGCATCGGGCCGCGATCAGCCGGCCGCGCCCCGTTGGCCTGGCCGCCCACCCGCACGACCCGCGCCCCGTCGATCCCGAGCGCGGCCGCCAGCTGCTGGAAGGCCTGATGGTGCTGGACGGCGGCGCCCTGCGACTGGGCGAGACCGGCGACCCCTTCGACCAGCCCAGCCCGACCCGCCAGTTCGCCATCGCCCTGCATGGCTTCGACTGGCTGCCGCACCTGCTGGCCGCCGGCCCCGGCTCCGCCCGCCTGGCCCTGCGCCTGCTGCAGGACTGGCGGCGGGTGTTCGGGACCTGGAACGTGTTCTCGTGGAGCGGCGAGCGCCTGGAGCGGCGCACCTTCCACCTGGCCTGCGCGGCCCGCGCCCTGTCGCCGGAGGCCTCCGACGCCGAGATCTCGGCCATGGCGCTGGACATCGCCCGCGGCGCGCGCCAGTTGCTCAAGGCCTCCGACGCCCCCGACCGCAAGCTTGAACGCGCCGTCGTCGCGGCCATCGCCGGCTGCGCCCTGACCGGCAAGGTCAGCGACCGGCTGATGGTCCAGGGCCTGAAGCGGGTGGCCGCCCTGCTGGACGCCACGGTCCTGCCCGACGGCGGCCACGCCAGCCGCTCGCCGCAGGCGGGGCTGGAGCTGCTGTTCGACCTGCTGACCCTCGACGACGCCCTGGGCCAGCGGGGCCGTCCCGCGCCCGAGGGCCTGGGCCAGGCCATAGACCGCCTGAGCGCGTCGGTGCGGTTCTTCACCCTGGCCGACGGCTGCCTGGCCGCCTTCCAGGGCGGCGAGGCGGTCGACGCCCGACGGATCGCGGCCGCCCTGGCCCATGACGACCCTGGCCTGCGCCCGCCCCAGACCGCCCCGCACGTCGGCTACCAGAAGATGCAGGGCGCCAGCATCCAGGTGATGGCCGACGCCGGCCCGCCGGCCGTCGGCGCGCTCAGCGTCGCCGCCTGCGCCCAGCCGGCCGCGGTCGAAATCGTCTTCGGCAAGGACCGACTGATCACCAGTTGCGGCTGGAGCCCCGAGGCGACCGGCGCCAACGCCTTCCGGCTCTCCGACGCCGCCTCGACCGTGTCGGTGGGCGACGGCTCGGCCGGCCGGCCGCTGTCCGGCTGGCGGGCCGAGGCCCTGGGCCCCTGGCTGATCGACGGGGCCACCGACGTGGAGATCAAGCGCCACGACGCCGACGCTGGCGTCTGGCTGGACATCGTCCACGACGGCTGGCGCCGCCTGGGCCTGACCCACGCCCGGCGCCTCTATCTCGACATCAAGGCCGACGAGCTGCGCGGCGAGGACAGCCTGGTTCCGATCGGCTCGGCCAATCCCGACGGTCCGCGCCGCTACCTGCCGTTCACGGTCACCTTCCACCTGCATCCCGACGCCCGCGCCTCGCTGGCCCGCGACGGCAAGAGCGTGCTGATCAAGGGGCCGTCCAATGTCGGCTGGTGGCTGCGCAACGACGCCGTCGACGTCAGCATCGCCCCCTCGGCCCATTTCGACCACGGCCATCCGCGGCGGGCCGGCGCCATCGTGCTCAAGAGCCAGGTGCGTCCCGAGAAGGGCGCCAAGATCCGCTGGAAGCTGGCCCGAGCAGCCGACCACTAGGATCGGCGCGGGCCTGCGACATTAGGCCCCACGCCTGCGTCCCGCGGCGGAATTCACAGCCCCGGGCTCGTCCTGTAGCTGTTTTCGATCGCGTCGGCGGAGGGAGGGCGGATGTCGAACCTCGTCGCGCTGCAACCCATCCTGCGAACCGCGATCGACCCCGTGGTGGTCATGGATCCCAAGGGCGTGATCCTCGACTGGAGCGCCCGCGCCGAAGCCGCCTTCGGCTGGCCGCGCGACGAGATCCTGGGCCGAGGCCTGATCGAGGTGCTGGCGCCGCTGCGCCACCAGGCGACCTACCGCCAGATCCTGGCCCGGCGCCTGGCCTCGCCCGAACCGCCGGTCGAGCGCCAGAAGTCCCAGCTGATGGCCGTGCGCAAGGACGGCGTCGAAATCCCCGTCGAGGTGTCGCTGGCCGCGTTCGGGGAAGCGGGCGCGACGGTGTTCCTGGGCTTCATCCGCGACGTCACCGACCGCGTCGAGGTCCACGACCAGCTGGCCGCCAGCGAGGCGCGGTTCCGCGCCGCCATCGGCGCGGTGGACGGCATCCTATGGACCAACGACGCTTCGGGGCGGATGGTCGGCGACCAGCCCGGCTGGTCCGCGCTGACCGGCCAGACCCCGGAGGAATACCAGGGCTTCGGCTGGGCCGCCGCGGTCCACCCCGACGACGCCGAGCCGACCCTCAAGGCCTGGAAGGTCGCCGTCGCCCAGGGCGGCCCCTATACTTTCGAGCATCGCGTGCGTCGCCACGACGGCGCCTGGCGCGACTTCGCGGTCCGCGCCGTCGCCGTCCTGGAGGCCGACGGCTCGATCCGCGAATGGATCGGCGTGCACACCGACATCACCAAGCGCAAGCGGGCCGAGGACCGCCTGCGCGAAGGCGAGGCCCGGTTCCGGGCCATGGCCGACTCGGCCCCCGCCCCGGTCTGGATGACCTCGGCCGAGGGCGGGATCACCTTCGCCAACGAGGCCTTCGCCGAGTTCGCCGGGATGGAGGCCGAGGCCCTGCTGGGCGACGCCTGGATCGGCCTGATCCATCCGGAGGATATCGCCGCGATCGGAGCCCGACGCGCGGCGGCCCGGGGCGCGCCCGAAGGCCCCCGCCCCTGGGGCTTCGAGGGCCGGTTCCGGTGCGGCGACGGCGGCTATCGCTGGATGGTCGCCAACGCCCGGCCGCAGATCGACGCCCGGGGCCAGTTCCAGGGCTATATCGGCATGGCCATGGACATGACCGAGACCAAGGCGGCCGAGGCCCGCCAGCGCCTGCTGATCAACGAGCTCAATCACCGGGTCAAGAACACCCTGGCCTCGATCCAGTCGATCGTCCGCCAGACCCTGCGGGCCGACGAGACGCCGGTGCGGGTGCGCGAGCGGCTGATCGAGCGGCTGCTGGCCATGTCGGCCGCCCACGACGTGCTGACCCGCGAGAGCTGGGAGGGGGCGGCGCTGGACGACATCGTCCGCCAGGGGGTGGCTCCGTTCGTCGACGACCGCGACCCAGGGCGGGTGAGCATCGGCGGCCCCAGCCTGCGGGTGGGCGCCAGCACGGCCCTCTCCCTGGCCCTGGCCGTGCACGAACTGGCCACCAACGCGGCCAAGTACGGCGCGCTGTCGACACCGGCCGGCAAGGTGGCCATAGCCTGGGAGCAGGCGGGCGACGACGGGGCGATCCTGACCTGGGCCGAGCGCGACGGCCCGCCGGTGACCCCTCCCGACCGCAAAGGCTTCGGGACCCGGCTGCTGGACCGCGGCCTGTCGGCCGATCTCGGCGGCCAGCCCAAGCTGGTGTTCGCCGCCGAGGGCGTGCGCGCCGTGCTGCCGGTCAAGCTGGCCTGAGGCGCCTCCCGATCGGCGCCGATCGCGCCTCGGAAGGCTCATATCGCCCTGAAGCCCAAGCCAGACGCCGATCTCCGCGCAAAATTATTGCTGCGGCGCAGCGCGTCGTTTCGCCACGCCGGCGCGATGGCCCCTGGAACGGCGCTCCTGCAATGGCCAAGCTTAGCAAGTGTCGGGGGACGCCAAGCCGCGCGGACACGACGCATCGACAAAAGCTTGTTCCAGATCTCGCCGATCGTTAACGCGCTCAACCACGCCGAACACGGCCACTCTGCGACCTTTAATACTCTGCGATTTTCACAAGTTAAAGCATAATTTCAAGAACAGTAACAATTATACCTTGTCGATCCAGGTCCAATTGGCTTTTATTTACTGAAAATTAATTTAACAAAACACCTTGATCACCAAACCAAGACCGCAATCCATCCGTCCATTATCTTATTAGGACTCTTTTATCCGAATTTCTTAAACGCGAATATAGGACGCTTGGCCATTTTCCCCGGGGTCGGGGAGCATGACCATGAATTCGGAAAACCAAGTCTATTACGTGCAGAATGTCGGCAACGGCTGGAACTACCAGGTGGCCAACGGCGTCTCGCGATTCGAAGTGCGGGCCGGCGACAACCTGGCGGGCGATGGCCCGACCAAGGAGCGGTCGGAGATCGCGAGCGCCGCGAAGATGCAGATCGGGCAGACGTACGAGATCAGCTTCAGCGTCATGGTCGAACCAGGCGCGAAGAACACCGCCGACTGGATGACCCTGGTGCAGCTGCAATCGACCTTCGACAAGGGCGAAGCCGGCCACAGCCCGGCGTTCGCCCTCGAGATGGTCGGCGAGAAGATGCGCGTCGTGACCCGCGATTCCAGCGCGGCCATCTCGACCGAAGCCGACATACGCTATGTCCGGCACTATACCGACAGCGCGGATATCGCCCGCGGCCAGTGGTACGATTTCAAGATCCAGATCAAGTTCGACCCCTTCGGGCAAGGCCACCTGGTGGTCTGGCGCAACGGCGTCGAGCTGGTCGACTTCCACGGCGCCCTCGGCTTCAACGACCTTGTCGGGGCCTATTTCAAGGAGGGGGTCTATCGGGAGACGTCTCCCGAGACCTTCGCGGCGAACTTCAAGGGCCTTTCCATCAAGACCGTCAGCGACACGGTCATTCCCCAGCCGTCGGCCAGCATCGGACTCGCCGACAGCGTCCTGGCCGCGCCGGCCGCAGCGCCGGTGACCCCGGTGACGCCCGCCGCGCCGATCCACGCCATCGTCTCGGGCACCGCCAACGCCGACACCCTGACGAGCGCCTCCAAGACCGACATCCTGCATGGCGACGCCGGCAACGATATCCTGATGGCCGTGAACGGCGCCTACGAGCTGGACGGCGGCGCGGGCGTCGACACGGTCTCGTTCAAGGGCCTGACCAGCGCCATGATCATCGACCTGGGCGTGACCAGCGCCCAGACCACGACGCTGGGTTCGATGACCTTCATCAACATCGAGAACCTGACGGGCGGGTCGGGCGCCGACAAGCTCACGGGCAACGACTTCGCCAACCTCCTCGACGGCGGTGCCGGCCATGACTTCCTCTACGGCAAGGCCGGGGACGACGTCCTGCACGGCGGTGCGGGCAACGATGCGCTCGACGGCGGCCTGGGCCGCGACACCGGCGACTGGTCGGACGTCACGACCGCCATCGTCGGCAACGAGGCGACCGGCGTGGTCAACACCGGCGACGGCTTCATCGACACGGTCAGCTCGATCGAGGTCTGGAAGCTGGGCAGCGGCTCCGACACCCTGGTGACCAAAAGCGCCAGCACCGTCTATGCGGGCGCCGGCGCCGACAACCTGTCGGACAGCGGGGCTCAGGCCAACAGCTTCTATGGCGAGGCGGGCGACGACCGCATCGACGGCATGGGCGGCAACGACTTCATCAGCGGCGGCGACGGCAATGACCGCCTGCTGGGCGGCAGCGGCGCCGACATCCTGGTCGGCGGCGCGGGCTCCGACACGATGGACGGCGGGTCCGGCAAGGACCTGTTCCAGTTCCTGGCCAAGACCGACCTGCCGATCGGCAAGTACGAGACCATCAACGCGTTCGAGTCCGGGATCGACAAGCTGGACTTCAGCGCCATCGACGCGGACGGCAAGGCCGCCAACGGCGACACCGCCTTCACCCTGGTGAGCCAGTTCCACGGGGTGGCGGGCGAACTGCTGGTCACGCACCCGGCGGGCGCGAACTACTACACCGTCCAGCTCGACAACAACCTCGACCACGTCGCCGACGCGACCTTGATCGTCTACGGGCCGACCCTGGTCGCCAGCGACTTCATCCTCTGAGGCCAGCCGGCGCGCCGGTCCTTTGGGGCCGGCGCGAGATCGGCGAAGGATTCGGCGGCGGGCGCGGCGGCGATCGACGGCCTGCATTGACTCCCCCGCCCGCCCCCGTATTTTCCGCGCCGTTCGCGTGACTGGCGCTAGTGATGGGCAACCATCGGGGAGCGCGGACCTCGATCGCCGCGCGCCTGGGCTCCGTTCCGTCGTCAACAGACCCGAGGAGTCCGCCGTGCCCGCCGCCCCCGACTATCCGTCCGCCCCCGATCTCGTCGCGCCCAAGCGGGCCCTGCTGTCGGTGTCCGACAAGACCGGCCTGGTCGAGGCCGCCCAGGTGCTGCACGCGGCCGGGGTCGAGCTGGTCTCGACCGGCGGCACCAAGGCGGCGATCGCCGCGGCCGGCGTCCCGGTCAAGGACGTCTCGGACCTGACCCAGTTCCCCGAGATGATGGACGGCCGGGTCAAGACCCTGCACCCGATCGTGCACGGCGGGCTGCTGGGCGTCCGCGACGCCCCCGAGCACGCCAAGGCCATGGCCGACCACGGCATCGGCGGCATCGATATCCTGTACGTGAACCTCTATCCGTTCGAGGCGACGGTCGCGAAGGGCGGGTCCTACGCCGAATGCGTCGAGAACATCGACATCGGCGGCCCGGCCATGATCCGCTCGGCGGCCAAGAACCACGGCTATGTCGCGGTCTGCACCGATCCTTCGGACCTGGCCGAGGTGCTGGAAGCCCTGAAGGCCGGCGGGACCACCCTGGCCCTGCGCCAGGCCCTGGCGGCCCGCGCCTACGCCCGCACGGCGGCCTATGACGCGGCGATCTCCACCTGGTTCGCCGCCCAGCTGGGCCAGGACTTCCCGGCCCGCAAGTCGATCGCCGGGACCTTGCGCCAGACCATGCGCTATGGCGAGAACCCTCACCAGAAGGCGGCCTTCTACACCTTCCCCAATCCGCGCCGCGGCGTGGCCACGGCCACCCAGCTGCAGGGCAAGGAACTCAGCTACAACAACATCAACGACACCGACGCGGCTTTCGAGCTGATCGCCGAGTTCGACCCGGCCCAGGGCCCGGCCGTGGCGATCATCAAGCACGCCAACCCCTGCGGCGTGGCCGTCGGCGCCACTCAGCGCCAGGCCTATGAGCGCGCCCTGGCCTGTGATCCGACCTCGGCCTTCGGGGGCATCGTGGCCGTGAACTCGCGCCTGACCCGCCAGGCGGCCGAGGCGATGGTCGAGATCTTCACCGAGGTGGTGATCGCCCCGGAAGCCGACGACGACGCGATCGCGGTGTTCGCCGCCAAGAAGAACCTGCGCCTGCTGGTCACCGGCGGCCTGCCGGACGCCCTCTCGGCTGGCGACACCTTCAAGTCGGTGGCCGGCGGCTTCCTGGTCCAGTCCCGCGACGACGCCAGGATCAAGGCCTCGGACCTGAAGATCGTCACTCAGCGTCAGCCCACGGACGAGGAGGTGCGCGACATGCTGTTCGCCTTCACCGTCGGCAAGCACGTCAAGTCCAACGCCATCGTCTACGCCCGCGCCGGCCAGACCCTGGGCGTCGGGGCCGGCCAGATGAACCGCAAGGACAGCGCCCGCATCGCGGCGCTGCGCGCCGCCGATTTCGGCCTGGATCTGCAGGGCTGCGCCTGCGCCTCGGAAGCCTTTTTCCCGTTCGCGGACGGCCTGATCCAGGCGGCGGAGGCCGGGGCCACGGCGATCATCCAGCCCGGCGGCTCGATGCGCGACCCCGAGGTGATCGAGGCCGCCGACAAGCTGGGCCTGACCATGGCGTTCACCGGCGTGCGGGTGTTCCGCCACTAAAGCATGTCCACCGGGCGGGGCTCGGGAAAGACTCAAACAAAAACCGCCCCGGAGCCAGGCTTCGGGGCGGCTTCTTTTGAAACAGGGCGGCGCTTCTCAGTAGGCCGTGCGCTGCAGCGGCACGACGACGGCGGTCGAGACCAGAATCCAAACATCCTTCAGGATCGACCAGCTCTCGATGTAGAGGTTGTCGAACCGGATGCGCTGCTCCATGTCGGCGACCGTTTCGGTTTCGCCACGGAAGCCCTTGACCTGCGACAGGCCGGTGATCCCCGGGCGGGTCCGGAAGCGCTTGTGGTAGTCGGGGATGTTGGAGCCGTAATACTCGTCGTGGGCCAGGGCGTGAGGGCGCGGTCCGACCAGCGACATGTCCCCTTTCAGCACGTTCAGGAGCTGCGGCAGCTCGTCGAGGCTGGAGCGGCGAAGGAAGCGTCCCACGCGGGTGACGCGACTGTCGTTGCGGGTGGCCTGCTTCACGACGTCGCCGTCGTCGGCGACCGTCATCGAACGAAACTTGTAGACGCGGAACGGCACGCCGTTCAGGCCCGTCCGTCTTTGCACGAACAGGACAGGCCCGCGGCTGTCCAACTTGACCGCCAGCGCGATCAGCAAAAGCGTCGGCGCCAGGAAGATCAGCAGGCCGAGCGAGCCGGCGATATCGAGAAAACGCTTCTGAAGGCTGTAGGCCGGGCCAGTGCGAGGCATGCTCGGCCGTTCCAAGCTAGTAATGGCGTACCCCTGTTCCATATCAGACCTCATCCGTCCTTCGTGCCGGGCCGATGGAATAGCGCCCTCGGAGTCATCCCTAGCAAGGGTCGCGCCAGTCAAGTTTCCAAGCTCAGCCATTTCGAACGGTGGCTTGTTCGAGAGCTTTGCTGAGATTGTCTCTTGGTCCACAATGAGATCCCCATTAACAATCCAGAAGCCATAAGGGAACACGCGAAAGCTGTTTTTTGCGATCTGGTTGTTCAAGCGACAGCAACGGCATGTTTTTTCGCCACAACGCCAGATCGTTTCGACACTCTTTTGTCGCTTCCCGACATGGATCAGATTCTTGAGACACCAACCTAGTGTCTCGAATTGGGCCATGCAGCCCCGTATTGAAAATTTCATGTCGCTCGCGACCCACGGGAGAATGTGATGCCGAGCGCCGCCATGACCTCCGCCGAATGGGGCGCCAGGGTCGCCGGCGCCTCGAAGGTCTTCAGGCCTTCGGGGCCGGGCCCCTTCCCCGTGGCGCTGATCCTGCACGGCTGCGGCGGCAAGACGCCGTTCCTGGAGACCTACGCCCGGGTCGCCGTCGAGGCCGGCTGGGCGGCCGTGGTGGTCGACAGCTTCGCGCCCCGCGGGATCTCGCCCCTGCGGGCCAAGCTGACGGTCTGCACGGGGACGACGCTACAGGGCCTCAGGCGATCGGGCGACATCTTCGCCATGCTGGCCTGGCTGGAGCGCCAGGCCTGGGCCGATCCCGATCGGGTGTTCCTGGCCGGCTGGAGCCATGGCGGCTGGGCGATCATGGACGGCTACGCGATCGGGCCGAACGCCGCCCACGCCACCGGGATCGTCGACGCCGATCCCCTGAAACTGCACACGCGGGTCAAGGCCGCCCTGCTCGTCTATCCGTACGCGGCCTATCCGTCCCTGACCTCCAGCCGGGGATGGGGCGCCGCGCTCGAGGGCGCCATGGGCCCCAAGGTGTTCTCCGTGGTCGGCGGCAAGGACCAGGTGGTGGGCTGGAAATATCCGCAACGCGCGCTCGAACGCCTGAGGCGCGACGGCCTGGCCGTGGACACCGCCTTCTATCCGGACGCCACCCACGCCTTCGATGACGACCGCGCCAACGATCCGCGCGCCCGATATCGGCCCGACCTGTTCGCCCGGACCCAGGACTATTTCGCCCAGGCCCTGGCCGTGGCGCGGGCGAGCTGAACTCGCCCTGCACGGGCGCCATTCCCGCTGAGATTGTGCCGTTTGAGATTGTATGCCAGGGTCGCGCCACCTAGCGGGAGGCCTTCCATGAAGCTGGCGCCGATCGCGCGAGCCCTGCTCGCCCTGACCCTCACCCTGCCCGCCGTGGCGCCGATCGCCTGCGCGCCCATGGCGCCGCTTCCCGATGCGTCCGCCCAGGTCAACGCCGCCAGCCTGAAGGCCCAGACCCTGTCGCTGCTGGACGTGGCCGGGGAGCCCTACGCCAATCACGCCGCCGAGGTCGCCGCCCTGACGGCCCGGATCGACGCGGCGGCCGCGGCGGCGGCGGTCGATCCGCTCAACACCTTCTCGGCGCGGCAATGGTCGGTGCTGCGCGATCCCGGCCGGGCGCTCTATGGCGGGACGATCGCCCTGTGGCGAAGCCAGGGCGCGCTGAGCCCCGCCTTCCGCGACCAGAAGAAGATCCAGATCGGACGGGCCTTCGACTACATCCTCTGCCTGGAGGCCAACAAGCGGCAAGCCACGTCCTGCGGCCAGATCGAGGAAGGCGGCGCGTCATGAGCCAGTTCGACGATTTCCTGGCCGCCGCCAGGGCCAACCTCTCGGTGCTGGGCCAGGACAGCTTCGAGGGCTATTCCGACCAGGTGAAGGCGATGGCCCAGACCGCCCTCGACAGGGCCAAGGCCAACCTGGCGCTCTGGACCGGCCAACTGGCGGCCGGCCAGTTGAGCCAGGCCGAGTTCCGGAACCTGGTCCAGGGCGAGACCGACCTGACCGAAATCGCCGGCTACACCGCCGCAGGGATCAGCCAGGCCGAGGCCCAGCGGCTGCGCGACGCGGTGACCCTGACCGTGATCAACACGGCGCTGGACACCTTCCTCAATTCCCGACCGCCCAGCTAGACGGCCTCCGCCCCCGTCAGGCGGCGACCGGCGCCGTCGGGCGTTCGCGGCGCAGGGGCATGGGACCGCGATAGGCCAGCCGCCACAGCCACTCCAGCGGCCCCATGGTGAAGCGCGCCATCCACCAGCGCGACCACAGGATCTGCAGCAGCCAGATCACCGCGACCGCGGCGGCCAGGAACGGCCGATCGACCTTGCCGTACAGCCCCGGACCGCGGCCGCCGTACAGCAGCGTCGTCATCAGGATCGACTGGGTCAGGTAGTTGGTGAAGGCCATCTGGCCCACCGGCGCCAGCACGGCCGGGATCGCCCTCCAGACCCGGGCCCGCGTCGCCAGCACCATCAGGCCCACATAGGCCAGGCTGACCACGGGGGCCGTGGCGCTCTGCAGCCAGCGGGCCATGGCCCGCGGCGCCCAGGGATGGGTCGGCAGCACGGCGTAGAGCGTCTCGGCCATGCCGACGATGACCAGGGCCCCGAGGCCCGCGCCGATCAGACCTTGATAGACGCTGGTCGACGCCTTGCCCGACAGGACGCCCAGCTTGTAGAGCCCCATGCCGATCAGCATCAGCGATAGCACCAGCAGCGGCCAGGTCTGGGGCCAGTGGGTGAAGGACTCGAACACGTAGTCCCAATAGTCCCTGGCGTTCTGGACGAACGATTGGGCGAAGCTTCCGGCGTACTGGAGGCTGTCGGCATGGACCTGGCCCAGGAACTTGGCCATGGCGGCCGGCGGCGGGTCGCCGCCGCCCTCGGCCGCATGCTTGAGCAGGCTCCAGCCGCCCCAGGCCGAAAGCGCCAGATGCAGGCCGATCCCCGCCTGCAGCAGGCGCTTGGCCGGCCAGGAGCGCGCCCACATGGCCAGCAGGCCGACGATCGCATAGGTGTTGAGCACGTCGCCCTGCCAGATGACCAGGCCGTGGAACAGGCCGATCGCCAGCAGGCTGACCAGGCGCAGGACCAGGATCCTGCGCCGTTCCCTGGAGTCGGCCCCGTCGCCGCCCTCCCCGCCGACCAGCAGGACCGAGACGCCGAACAGCATGGCGAACATCGAATAGAACTTCTGCTGGAAGAACACCTGGGTGACCCACCACACCGCCACCGAGGCCGGGGCCATGCCCAGCGGCCACAGGGTCAGGCTGGTGGCCACCGCGTGCGGCTCGGCCGAGATCGGGATGTTGCAGAGCAGGATGCCCAGCACCGCCAGACCCCGCAGGGAGTCCAGCAGAACGATACGATCCTTGCCCATCCAACGCCCCCGAACACCAAGCTCACGCCGACCACGGCGATCCTGGACCGCCCGGGAAGTCGAGACAACCCTGAGATGTCGCTCGGGCGGCGGGGACATACCACGGTGGCATATCCCTGCTCGGCGCGCGCCTAAGAGGCCGTCGCCAGGCCCCGCAGGGCCGCGTTGGCGATCGTCAGCTTGGCGAAGGTCCAGCCGCCGCCGGCCTGTTCGACGTCCTCGACCGTGCGCCTGGCGGCGCGGACGCCTTCGGCGCGCAGGGCCGCCCACGAGCTGACCGCCGCCTTGGCCGAGGCCTCGTCGTCGCCGGCCTGGGCGTTGGCCACGAACTTCAGCACCGCCTGGGTGATGGCCGTCTGCTCGCCGAGCATGTCCTCGATCAGGCGGCGGACGGCCAGGCGTTCGAAGGCGTCGCCGCCCACGAACGAACCCGCCGCCGAGCGCAGGCGATCGAAGCCGAAGGCCGCGCCCACCTGGTGATAGAGGCGGGCCACGTTCTGCACCGACCAGCTGGAGGCGTTGCCCAGGTCCACCAGGTCGGCCGCCGTGGTCATCGGCTGCAGGGCCGCCACGGCGTGGGCCAGGGCCTCCGGCGCGCCGTCCGCGACATAGGCCTTGGTCCGCTTGGCGACCGCCTTCTGCTCGAACGGCGACAGGATCGCGGATCCCAGGGCCGACAGCGCCTTGACCGACGGCCCATAGGCCTCGACCAGCGCCCCGACGGCGGACTTGTCCTTGAAAGCCCGGCGGGCCAGCCAGAAGGTCAGGCTGCGCAAGGCGTAGGCCAGGGCCTTGTACAGGGCCAGCTGGCCGCCGGCCGAGGCCCTGCCGTCCAAGGCCGAGACCTGGTCCCACAGGGCGTCGATCCCGAGGATCTCCCGCGCGGCGGCGAAGGCGATGACCAGGGCCGTGGTGTCGCAGGCCGCGGCGGCCCGCAGGCGGCTCGGGAAGGTCGGGCCGCACATGTTGATCATCTGGTTGTCCAGCACCGTGGCGATGATCTCGCGCTTCAGGCGGTGCTGCTGCATGGCGTCGCCGTACTGGCCCAGGGCCGGCGGGAAGTAGCCCCTCAGCGTCGCCTCGAACCAGGGATCGTCCGGCGCCTGCGAGGCGACGATGTCGTCGAACAGGTCGATCTTGCCATAGGCCAGCAGCACGGCCATTTCCGGCCGGGTCAGGCCCTTGCCGGCCTTGGCGCGGTCGGCCAGGGCCGCCGCTTCCGGCAGGCCCTCGACCTTGCGATCCAGCCGGCCCTTGGCCTCCAGCTCGGCCATGAACCGAGCGTGGGACTCGACCTCGGAGACCGCATCGCTTTCCATCAGCGACAGGGCCAGGGTCTGGTCGTAGTTGTCGGACAGCACATGGCCGGCCACGTCGTCGGTCATGGTCGGCAGAAGCCGGTTGCGGGCCTCGCGGGTCAGGACGCCGCCCCGCTCCAGAATCCCGGTCAGGATCTTGATATTGACCTCGTGGTCGGAGCTGTCGACGCCGGCCGAGTTGTCGATGGCGTCGGTGTTCAGGCGTCCTCCGGCTTGGGCGAACTCGATCCGCCCCGCCTGGGTCAGGCCCAGATTCGCCCCCTCCCCCACCACCTTGACCCGCAGGTCGGCGCCGTTGACGCGAATGGCGTCGTTGGCCTTGTCGCCAGCCTCGGCCTGGCTCTCGCCCCGGGCCTTCACATAGGTGCCGATGCCGCCGAGATAGAGCAGCTCGGCCTTCGACTTGAGGATCGCGGTCAGCAGCTCGGCCGGGGTCACCGTCTCGGCCTTGATCTCGAACAGGGCCCGGACTTCCGGCGACAGGGGGATGGATTTCAGCGAGCGGGCGAAGACCCCGCCGCCCTTGGAGATCAGGCTCTTGTCGTAGTCGTCCCAGGACGAGCGCGGCAGCTTGAACATCCGGTCGCGCTCGGCCCACGAGATCGCCGGATCCGGATCGGGATCCAGGAAGATGTGACGATGGTCGAAGGCGGCCAGCAGACGGGTCTGCCTGGACAGCAGCATGCCGTTGCCGAACACGTCGCCGCTCATGTCGCCGACGCCCACGGCGGTGAACGGTTCGGCCTGGATGTCCTTGCCCAGTTCGCGGAAGTGGCGCTTGACCGCCTCCCAGGCGCCGCGGGCGGTGATGCCCATCACCTTGTGATCGTAGCCGACCGAGCCGCCCGAGGCGAAGGCGTCGCCCAGCCAGAAGCCGTAGTCCTCGGCCACGCCGTTGGCGATGTCGGAGAAGGTGGCCGTGCCCTTGTCGGCGGCGACGACCAGATAGGGATCCTCGCCGTCATGGACGACCACCCCGGCCGACGGCACGATCCTGTTGTCGGCGTCGATGTTGTCGGTGATGTCCAGCAGGCCCGACAGGAAGGTCTTGTAGGCCCGGATCGCCTCGGCCTGGATGGCGTCGCGATCGCCGCCGCGCGGCAGGGCCTTCGGATAGAAGCCGCCCTTGGAGCCGACCGGCACGATGACCGCGTTCTTGACCTGCTGGGCCTTGACCAGGCCCAGCACCTCGGTGCGGAAGTCGTCGCGGCGGTCGGACCAGCGCAAGCCCCCCCGGGCCACGGGGCCGAAGCGCAGGTGCACGCCCTCGACGTGCGGGGCCGAGACGTAGATCTCGCGATAGGGCTTGGGGGCCGGCAGGTCCTCCAGCTCGCGCGAGGCGATCTTGTAGCTGATATAGGGCTTGGGCTCGCCGTCGGGACCGACCTGGAAGAAGTTGGTCCGCTGGATGGCGCCAATCAGGGCGGCGATGCGGCGCAGGACGCGGTCGGCGTCCAGGCTCTCGACCGCCTGCAGGGCCTCGCCGATGCTGGCCTCGACGGCCTTGGCCTGTTCCGCCCGCGCGGCCAGGTCGGCGCGCACGGCCGGATCGAACTTGATGCGGAACAGGTCGAGGATCAGGCGGGTGACGCCGGGATTGTCCGACAGGGCCTGCTCCTGCACGCCCTGGCTGGGATCCAGGCCGGTCTGCTGGCGATAGCGGGCCAGGGCGCGGACCAGGGCGGCCTCGCGCCAGCCGACGCCCAGCTCCAGCACCAGGCGGTTGAAGCCGTCGCTCTCGGCGCGGCCCGTCCAGATGGCGACGAAAGCGGCTTCGAAGGCGGTCTTGATGTCGCCGAACGACAGATGCTCGCCGCGCTCGTCGCGCAGGGTGAACTCGTGGACCCAGACCTTGGCGTGGGCCCCCTGGGTCGGCGCCAGCTTGAACCCGTCCTCGATCAGGGCCTTCAGGCCCATGTGCTCGAGGATCGGCAGGACGTCGGCCAGGGGCGCCGCGGCGCCGGGCCGATAGAGCTTGAAGCGGAAGGTCAGCTTGTCGTCGTCGGCCAGGCGGAAGGCGCGGACCCGCACCTGTTCGTCCGCCCCCAGGTCGTCGACCACGGCCAGGTCGGCCAGGGCCTCGGCGGCGTCGTACTGGTCGCGATAGCCGGGCGGGAAGGCGCCCTGCCAGCGGGCCAGGGTCTCGGCGACCCGGCCGGGCGCCCCGCCGTCGCGCACGGCGGCCTCGAAGCGGTCATCCCAGGTGCGGGCCGTCTCGGCGACGGCGGCCTCCAGCGTCGCCAGGTCCGGCTCGCCGTGCCTGCCGGGCGTCACGCCCAGCACATAGTGCACGCGCGCCAGGGGGGCGTCCGAGAAGCTGGGATAGTAGGCGCTGACGCGGCCCTGATAGGCCTCGGCCAGGATCCGGCCGGCCCGCTCGCGCACGCCGCTGTCATAGCGCTCGCGCGGCACGAACATCAGCACCGAGATGAAGCGGTCGAACGGATCCTTGCGGGCGAACAGCCGCACGCGGGGACGGTCGTAGAGGTGCAGCACCCCCATGGCCATCGACAGCAGCTCGTCCTCGGAGATCTGGAACAGCTCGTCGCGGGGCCAGGTCTCCAGGATATTGCGCAGGCGCTTGCCGCTGTGGCCCTCGGGATCCTTGCCGGCCTCCGTGAGCACGTGCTCGACCTTGCGGCGGATCACCGGCACCTCGTGGGCGGGGGTCTCGTAGGCCTCGGCGGTGAACAGGCCCACGAATCGGACCTCGCCCGACGGCCTGCCGTCGGCGCCGTAGCGGCGCACCCCGACATAGTCCATGTAGCCGCGCCGATGGACCTTGGAGCGCAGGTTCGACTTGGCCACCACCAGGGGCGCGCCCAGCAGCAGGTGGTCACGGACCTGGGGCGACAGGATCGCCGGCTCGCTGCCCCGGCGCAGGACGGTCAGGGTCTGGTCGCGCAGCACGCCCAAGCTGCCCTCGGGCTGATACAGCGGCTCCTCGGCCGCGTAGCCGCCCTCGGCCGTGCGGGGATAGTCGTAGACCCGGGCGCCCAGGAACACGAAGCGGTCGCCCTCCAGCCAGTCGAGGAAGGCCAGGCCCTCTTCGCGCTCGCCCTCGGGAATCGGCGCCTTGGAGGCGCGCAGCTCGGCGATCGAGCGGCGGATCAGGGCCTTCATGGCGTCGAAGTCGTCGACCGCCACCTGGACGTCGGCCAGGGCGTCGCGGACGGCCTCGACCAGGGCCGCCTCGCGGTCCTCGCCCACGGGAGCCAGATAGACCTGGATCATCGAGCGCCGGCCGGCCCCCTCGCCCAAGTCCGGGGTGTCGATCACCGGGTGGAACATGGCCCGCACCGAGAAGCCGTGCTCGGCGATGGCGCCCATGATGCTGTCGACCAGGAACGGGCGGTCGGGCTGGACGATCTCCAGCAGGTCGCTCTTCAGGTCGGTCCCGTCGGCGCGGACGGCGGGGCGGACGCGGATCGAAAGGGGCGTGGATTCGGTTTCGCCGAACCGCCAGAAGTCGACCAGGGCGTGGGCGACATCGGCCGGATCGAAGTCCGGCAGTTCCTCGGCCGACCAGTCTTCCTGGGCCTGGGCGGCGAACTGGACCTGCGGCGCGGTCAGCGTCGCCTGTCCCAGGGCCGCGCCGAAGGCCGAAATCAGACCGTCCGGTTGAACGGCGGCCGCCTTGGGGTCAAGTTTTGCACCGACCATGGGATTTCCTCGCGAATTTTTGGCGACAACCTAGCCTTTCCCGGCCCGGTTTCAACCGTATCCAGGGAAAAGCGCGGAATATCTTACCGAGACGAGGACGCCGTGGACCGGGCACGGAAGCGCCGCCGGTTGGGGGAAACCGGCGGCGCGGGCCCGCCGGGGGGAGGCGGGCGGTTCCGCATGGGACGCTCCAGAAAATCGGTCTGCGTCGCGCGGGGTCGGCATGGGGGGCTGCCGACAGGACCTAGATAGGAAGGCCATTTGAGATTTTAAGCCCCCTTTGTCGACTTCTGTCGCGAAGTCGATGCGGAACCTGTTTTTTTGTCCGGCGGCTCCTTGTCCGGCGCGCCCGGCGCCTTGCGGTCCAGGCCCGCGCCGCTGGGATCGCCGTCCTCCGACAGCAGGATGGCGATCCAGCGCGTGCCGTCGAACTGGGCCATGATCAGCATCAGGGCCACGGTCAGCGGCGTGGACAGGAACATGCCCGTCACGCCCCACAGCGCGCCCCATACCGCCAGCGACAACAGCACCACCGTCGGGTCGATGTTCAGGCTGTCGCCCTGCATGCGCGGGTAGATGACGTTGCCGACCACGAAGAAGATCAGCTCCAGCGCGCCGAACAGGATCAGGGCCGGCCAGAAGCTGTCGGGAAACTGCACCAGGGCGAACAGCGGCGGCAGGATGCAGCCCACCGCCCCGCCGATGATCGGGATGTAGGCGGCCACGAAGATCAGGAAGGCCCAGAACAGGGCGTTGTCCAGGCGCAGCAGCATCATCGCCACCCAGGCGGCGGCGGCGATCATCAGGCCGGTGACCGTCTGGATCCACAGGTATTGCTCGACCCCGTTGCGGATGCGCTGGAACAGCTGGACCGCGCTGTCGCGCTCGGCATGGTGCGGATAGAGCGCGACGATCTTGCGACTGAACCCGCGCCGCGAGGCGATGATGAAGCCCAGATAGATCAGCACCAGTATGGCGTTGGAGGCGAAGTTCTGCAGGCTCTGGGCCGCCGCCCCGGCGTACTTGCTGGGATTGAGCTGGTTGATCAGGTCGCCGATCGTCGGCGCCACCTTGATCCCGACCAGCGAAGCGACCTTGGCGATCACCTCGTTGAGGCGGGGCGCGTAGTCGCGGATCTGGCCCACGAAGCTGGCGCCGTTGGCGGTGACCACCCAGACCGAGGCCGCGAACATGGCGATCGACAGGAAGATCGCGGCCGGCAGGGCCAGGTTCCTGGGGAACCTCGGAAGGCGCTCGACCAGCACGCGGGCGAAGCTGTCGATCATCACCGCCAGGAACACCGCCATGGCCAGCGGCGTGAGGATGCCGCGCATCCAGTAGAGCGCGGCGGCTCCGGCGATGACCGCCAGGAACACCAGGGCGTTGCGGCCGGTGATCGACGGGGAGATGGACATCGGCGGGTTCTCTTTCTCGAACGGCCTGTAAAAGACTGGCGCCACATTGCGCGAGGCGATTGGCGTGACGCAAGGCCGGGTCTAGGCTCAAGCTCTCAATCTGAAGGACGTTGTGTATGACCCTGGCGATCGGCGAAGGCGAGATCCTCATTGGACTGGGTGAGGGACCCGTGACCCAGCGGCTCGATCGATCCAATCGCCACGGCGTGGTGGCCGGCGCGACCGGCACGGGCAAGACCGTCACCCTGCAGGTCATGGCCCAGGCCTTCTCGGACGCCGGCGTGCCGGTGTTCGCCGCCGACGTGAAGGGCGACCTCTCGGGCGTCGGCGCGATCGGGACGCCCAACGACAGGATGCTGGAACGCGCCGCGTCCATGGGGCTGACCCTGACGCCGTCCGCGCCGCCCGTGGTCTTCTGGGACCTGTTCGGCCAGAAGGGCCACCCGATCCGCACCACCATTTCCGAGATGGGTCCCCTCCTGCTGTCGCGGCTGCTCGAGCTGAACGACGTGCAGGAAGGCGTGCTCACCGTGGTCTTCCACGTCGCCGACAAGGACGGCCTGCTGCTGCTGGATCTGAAGGACCTGCAGGCGGCCCTGAAATATGTCGCCGACCACGCCGCCGAGATCGGCACCCAGTACGGCAACGTCTCGCCGGCCACGGTGGGCGCGATCCAGCGCAAGCTGCTGACCCTGCAAAGCCAGGGGGCCGAGAACTTCTTTGGCGAGCCGGCCCTGAAACTGGCCGACCTGATGCGAACCGACGTCGCCGGCCGCGGCTATGTCAACCTGCTGGCGGCCGACAAGCTGATCCAGTCGCCTAAGCTCTATTCGACCTTCCTGCTGTGGCTGCTGTCAGAGCTGTTCGAGGAACTGCCCGAGGTCGGCGACCCCGAAAAGCCCAAGCTGGTGTTCTTCTTCGACGAGGCCCACCTGCTGTTCAACGACGCGGAGAAGCCGCTGCTGGAGAAGATCGAGCAGGTCGTGCGGCTGATCCGCTCCAAGGGCGTGGGCATCTATTTCGTCACCCAGAACCCGGCCGACATTCCCGACGCGGTGCTGGGCCAGCTGGGCGCCCGGGTGCAGCACGCCTTGCGCGCCTACACGCCCGCCGACCAGAAGGGGCTGAAGGCCGCCGCCCAGTCGTTCCGGGTCAATCCGGCCTTCGACACCGCCGAGACCATCCAGGCCCTGGGCGTCGGCGAGGCCCTGATCTCCACCCTGGACGCCAAGGGCGCGCCCTGCGTCGTCCAGAAGACGCTGGTGCGCCCGCCGGCCTCGCGCCTGGGTCCGCTGACGCCGGAGGAGCGCGCGGCCCTGATCGCCAAGAGCCCGGTCGCGGGCCTCTACGACACCGCGCTGGATCGCGCCTCGGCCTACGAAACCCTGCAAGGGCGCGCCGCCCAGGCCCAGCAGCAGGCCGACACGGCCGCCGCCCAGGCCGAGGCCGAACGCCAGCGGGCCGCGGCCGAGAAGGTGCGTGAGCGCGAGGAGGCGCGGGAAGCCCGCGCCGCGCCGCGGCCGCGCGCCTCCAGCCGCCAGTCGATGGGCGAGGCCTTCGCCACCTCGCTGCTGCGGACGATCGCCAACCAGGCCGGACGCGAGATCATGCGCGGCCTGATGGGCGGGATGAGTCGGAGACGCTAGGTCAAAGGCCAAGCTTCGGGCGGACGCTGGCGGCTTTTCGGCAGTTGGCGGGAAAGGGAAGCCCTCCAGCCGGTTTCCGGCGCCATTCCGGCCAGGATTGTGCGAATTTGACGCATTTTTCCGCGCCCTATGCGTGTGTATGCCTTGCGCTTGAGCTCAACTGAGCATCTTATCCATAGGCGTACACGGCAGGACGGGGCCGAGACCCTCGATCAAGGCCGGGCGCGGGAGGAAACGCAATGAAGTTCGGTCCCTCGAACGTTCAAACGCACAGCACTCCGTTTCTGCGCGCGACCCGGCGCACGCCGCCCCGGTACAGGATTCGATGGCCCCTGCTCCTTTGCGCCGCCTTCAGCCTGGCGGTGTGGGCCGCGGTGATCTTCGGCTTCATCGCCATGAGCCGGTAACCGGCCAAAGCCCACGGCCGCCATCAGGCTCGCACGCGCAAGGCCGGCCTAAGACCGACCTCCAGGTCAGGCGCGCGGGATCAGGCGCGTTTCCGCTTCTGCATCTTCTTGTCCGCCGCGGCCGCGGAAGGGATCGCCGCGGCCTCGCTCGCCAGGGTCCAGGCGGAAAGCGTATCGACCGCGGCAGGCCGTCCGATCGCATAGCCCTGCAGCTCGGCGCAGTCCTCGCCACGCAGGAAGTCGATCTGCTCCTGGGTCTCCACCCCCTCGGCCACGCAAGGAATGTCCAGGCTCCGGCCGAGGCCCAGCACGGCGCGCACGATCACTGTCGCGCGGTCGTGACGGTGGATGTTCTCGACGAAGCTCTTGTCGATCTTGATCTTGTCGAACGGGAACGACTGCAGGGTCGAAAGCGACGAGAAGCCCGTGCCGAAGTCGTCCATGGCGATCCGCACGCCCAGGGCCTTCAGGCGGCGCAGGTTGTCGAGCGCGCGCTGATAGTCCTTGAACAGGGCGCTCTCGGTGACCTCGAGCTCCAGCCGCTTGGGCGACAGGCCGGTCTGGATCAGAATCTCGTGCACCAGGGCGGGCAGGTTCGGCTGGTTCAGCTGTAGCGGAGACAGGTTCACCGCGATGCGCAACGGCCGTTCCCAGCTGGCCGCGTCGGCGCAGGCCTGGCGCAGGACCCACTCGCCCAACTGAGCGATCAGGCCGTTCTCCTCGGCGATCGGGATGAATTCCAGCGGCGGGACCATGCCGCGCACCGGATGGTTCCAGCGCACCAGGGCCTCGAAGCCGCAGACCTCGCCATCGGCCGCCTTGGCCAGCGGCTGGTAGTGGACGATCAGCGCCTCGTCCTGGATCGCCTGGCGCAGCTCGCGCGCCAGAGCCCGACGCTCGCGGATCGACTCGTCCATCTCGCGCTTAAAGAAGCGATAGGCGCCGCGGCCGCCTTCCTTGGCGCGGTACAGGGCCATGTCGGCGTTGGCCAGCAACGCCTCGGCCGTGCGCCCGTCATCGGGGAACAGCGAGACGCCCAGGCTGGCGCCCATGGCTAGGCCCTGGCCTTCGTACGTGGCCGGAACCGACAGGACCTCCAGCAGTCGGCCGGCCAGCTCGGCGGCGGCGGCGGGCTGGTCGCCGGCCGCCACCTGGACGACGATGAACTCGTCGCCTCCGAGGCGGGCGGCGAAGGACGGAGCGACCAGGCTGTCCTGCAGGCGGCGGGCCGTCTCGACCAGCAGGGCGTCGCCCGCCAGATGGCCATGCAGGTCGTTGGCTTCCTTGAAGTGATCCAGGTCGATGCAGATCAGCGACAGGCTCTCGCCCGAGGCCTCGACGCGATCCAGGACCGCGGCCAGCCGCGCCTGCAGGGAATTGCGGTTGGCCAGGCCGGTCAGGCCGTCATGCTCGGCCAGGTACCGGATCTTCTCCTCGGCCGAGCGGCGCTCGCGCAGGTCGCGGACGGCCAGCACCGTCAGGCCGGAGGTCTCCGAGCGGGCGCCGTCGTCCATCAGGCGCGAGAACACCTCGACCGGTATCGCGCGGCCGCCGTCGGCGGGCTGCAGCACGCCTTCGCGCCGCACGCCCTCGCGGGTGGGGGCCTCGGTGTCGAAGGTCAGCAGACCCGACAGCGGCATGAGCAACAGCGCGTCCAGCTCGACCCCGGCCAGCTCGCAGAACGCGGCGTTGGCGTCGTTGATGCGGCCGTCCTGGACCACGACGATGCCCTCGTAGGCGGCGTTGGCCAGGCGGCGGATGCGGTCCAGGGCCGAACGGCTGGTCGAGGATTCGATGGCCACCGCGCCCAGGCCGCCCAGGATGATCATGCCGGTGATCGAACTCACGGCCAGGGTCAGGACGCCGCCCGACAACAACTGGTCGGGCACGTTGATCGACGGGTCGGGGACGATGGTGATCGCGCTCATGCCGATGAAGTGCAGGGCGCAGATCCCAAGCGTCAGGACGAGGCCGCCGCCCAGCTGCTTGAGCAGGGTGTGCGCGCGTCCCGCCAGTTGCAGGGCGCCCACCGCGCCGACGACGCCGGCCAGCACGGAAGCGGCGATCGTCGCCTGCTCCCACTGCACGAAGCCCTGGGTCACGAAGGCGGACATGCCCGTATAGTGCATGGCGGCCACGCCCATGCCGAGGATCAGGCCGCCGGCGAAGTCGTTGGTGCGCGTGCGCTGGGCCGAGGCCACGGCGAAGCCGCCGGCCATGAACAGCACCGCGATCATCAGCGACAGCAAGGTGCCCGACGGGCTGTAGCCGGTCTTCAGGCCAGGATCATAGGCGACCATGGCGATGAAGTGGGTGGCCCACACGCCCGATCCGGAGACCAGCCCGGTCAGCAGCAGCCAGGCGGCCCGCACCACGCCCTTGGCGCCGCGCATCCGGGAATAGAGGCGAAACGCCGTGAAGCAGGCGGCGAAGCAGATCAGGCCGGCGACCACCACCAGGCGCAGGTCGTGCTCCGTCGTCAGGCAGGTCAAAACCTTCAGCAAGCGCAGGCCCCCCGGGGATTACCGGCCACCTGTAGCGGACAAGATGCAAAAAAAGGGTTTCGGCCGGCCCGGGCGGGCGCGTCGCTACCGCGCTGAGCGCTTCGCGCCCTTGATCGTCTCGACCTCGCTGCGCCAGAGCTCGACGCCCGAGCCCGTCATGGCGGTCTGCAGCGCCGCGCGTTCGGCGCCTTCCAGGCGCACGGCGGTCAGCACGCCCGTGGCGTAGGCGCCCGTGTCCAGGCCGATCCGGCGATGATCCGACTGGATGTCGTCGGTCGGCGTGTGGCCGTGCACGACGATCTTCTCGAAGGCCCGGCTATCGTCCAGGAAGGTCTGCCGGATCCACATCATGTCGTGCTTGGACTGCTGGTCCAGCGGCACGCCAGGCCGCGCGCCGGCGTGCACGAAGAAATAGTCTCCGACGCTGACGCTGAACTTCAGGCCGCGAAGGAAGGCCCGGTGCCGGTCGCTGAGGGCGGTGTTGAGGTCGGCCGAGGCGGCGGCCCACGCGTCATTGTCGTCGCGATCGGTCGGCGCCGTCACGCCGTACGACCGGAGCGCCTCGCGGCCCCCATAGTCGCACCATGTCGGCCCGATGCCGGGATTCTCGAGGAAGGCCGCCATCCGGTCTTCGTGGTTGCCGCGCAGGAAGATGGTTTCGACCGGGCCGTCGTCGGCAAGACGGCACAGCAGGTCGATCACGCCCTTGGAATCGGGGCCCCGGTCCACATAGTCGCCTAGGAAGATCAGCACCTTCCGCGCCTGGGCGCCGCGACCAAAGTCTTCCAGGACGGCGCTGAGCAGCGGGCGCAGGAGGTCGAGCCGCCCGTGGATGTCGCCGACCGTCCACACCAGCGTGTCCGGCGGCACGCTGGCCGTCGGTCCGGCGCTGGACGCCTTCCGACGTGCTAACCAGTTACCGATCATCCCCCATCCAATCCGTCATGACCCCATCGAGACGCTCCCGTCCCGACAGGCGCCTGGGCGCGCGACGGAACGGGAGGTTGGTGCGGAGCAAGGGTAACGATCCAAAGTTCAAATGCCGAAAACCTGAGCCTAGAAATAACGCTCGCCGATCCGGATGGTGTCGCCGGGCGCGACCTTCGTCAGCGGCGTCAGCGGATAGGACTGCTCGGCCTGATCCTCCGCGCGCTTGATGAAGACCACGCGCTTGTTCGCGCGATAGGTAAAGCCTTCGGCCGTGGCCACCGCGTTCAGGACGCTGAGGTTGTTGGTGTACGGATACTCGCCGGGCTTGTTCACCTCGCCCAGGATATAGAAGGGGCGATAGTTCAGGACTTCGGCGCTGACGCGCGGCTCCTTGATATAGCCCTTGCGCAGCTCGTTGCTGATCTCTTCCTGGAACTGCGAGATCGTCAGGCCGGCCGCCTGCACCTCGCCGATCAGGGGCAGGGAGACCTTGCCGCCGCCGCCGACCAGGAACTCACCGGTAAGGGCCTCTTCGCCGAAGACGTTGACACGCACCTTGTCCGCGACGCCCAGCCGATACTCCGGCACGGCGCGGACGGTGGCGTCGGAGCTGGCGGCGGCCGGAGCGGCCGTCGGGGCAGCGGGCGTCTGGGCGCAGGCGACGCCTCCGAAGGCCAGAACCAGGCTCATGGCGCAGAGACGCAAGAAGTGCCGCATATCGAAATCCTCTTTCCGACCGTCGAAACCATAGCGGTGTGGCGATAGCTTGTTCAAAAGCAGACGGGCCCGACTTTAGCAAGGGGCTGGGCTACATGGTCGCGCCCGCGACATGAATTGCTCGCCGCCGCGAGCGTACGATCATAATAGAGTAGCAATATTGCGCGATGCAGATGCCCGCGCATCGACCGATTACGAGGCGAGAATGGCGCGGATAACGCCCAGGACATTGAAAACGACCGCGATCGCCACCCTGGCGATTGCGGCCGCGAGCGGTGCGGCGATCACCACCGCCGGACTCATATGGCCGGACGCGATCGACCCGGATCTGGCGCCCGTCCACGAGATGCGCGCCGACCGGGCGCTTTCCGCGCAGTACCCCCAGACCGTCCGGGCCGATCGGGAAAGCCAGGCCGCCCTGGCCCAGGCGCCGGCCGCGGCGAACGCCTGGCTGCGACGCGCCTATGTGCGACAGCTCGGGACCCGGACCCTGGACGCCCAGGCCCTCGACTATATCGACAAATCCTACCAGGCCGCGCCGCTCGGTCCGGACGCCACGCGCTGGCGCCTGCGTTTCATATTCGAACACTGGCCCGAAATGACACCCGCCTTGAGGGCCCGGGCGGTGGGTGAAATGAGGAATTTCGCCCGCTATCACAGTGGCGGCCCCGATATTGTCCGCGCCATCCACAATCCAGCCGGGCGTTGGGCGGCCGCCTTGGTCGAACGCTCAGGTCACAACGATGCGCTGAGGGATCACGGGATGCTCGCAAAAGCGGCAGAATAGCTGATTATTCTTGGCGTTCTCTACTTACTCATGGATGTTGCGTCGGTTTTCAAGTTATAGTAAACGCCCAAACCGTAAGTTTTACACGTTTTGCGGCAGTCGGGCTTACCGCTATCGAGAGAGGATTGGCGCCGCCTTTGCTGGTGGGCTGATGAGCCGCGAACTGAGCTTCGCGGTGAGGGGGATTTGGAATGAACAGAAACACATTCGTGGCCATCGCGATGCGTGCGATGGCCGCCAGCGCGGTGATGAGCCTGGCGGCTTCACCGCTTATCGCCGTCGCCCAAGCGCCGACGCCGGACCCCGGCCCTCTGGCGTCGGCCCTGGCTATCGCGGCCCAGGCCGCGGAAGCGAGCGCCAAGTCGAGGTCGCTGCCGGCCGATGCGACCCAGGCGGTCATCGTGACGGCCCTGGAGCAGACCATCGCCACCAGCGGTGTCGAGCCGCTCACGGCCGTGAGCGCATTGCAGCTTACCCAGACCAACATGCAGGCCGCGGGAACCCTGACTCCCGCGATCGCCGCCGCCATCGCCGAGGTGCTGGCCAAGGTCCAGGCCGCCATCAAGGTGCAGGAAGGTCCCGGCGCGATCGGCCCTGCCGGCGGCCCGCCGATCTCGGCTCCGGGCGCAACGGGCGGCGGCGGCGGTTCGGACTACCGCGCGGCCTAACGGCCGACAAGAATCTGATCAAGGGTGCAAAGTGACTGAACGGAACGAGGGGCTTGGCCGCATGCGGGCGACCGACATCAAGATGAACGCCGCCAAGGCCTGCTTCATTCTCGCCGTCGCGGCGAGCGCCTGTCCGACGACGTCGTTTGGCCAGGCGCTCGATTCGGCCCAGGCCCGCACCACCGATCTGTTCGCGCGCGATCGCAGCGTCGCGGTCCTCGACCGTCCGCACCCGGAATACGAAGCGATCGGCACGTCGATCGGCACGTTCTCGCTGTTCCCCCGGCTTCAGCTCGACAACGAATACAGCGACAACGTCTTCGCCGTCGAGACCGGGCCGGTCAGCGACTGGGCCTTCCACGCCCGGCCGTCGGCGACGCTCAACTCGAACTGGTCGCGGCACCAGCTGAACGCCTATGTCCGCGGCGACTTCATCCGCAACGAGAAGTACCACTCCGAGAACGCCGACAACTGGAGCGTCGGCGGCACCGGTCGCGTCGACGTCCTGCGCGATTTCAACATCGCGGTGGGCACGGACTACATCAAGGCGATCGAGCCGCGCACCTCGTCGAACACGGCGGTCTCGGCGCGCGACCCGATCAAGTACGATCAGGCGCAAGCCTATCTGTCGACCAGCCGGATCGTCGGCCACACCAAGCTGACGGTGCGCGCCGACGTCCAGTCCTACGACTACAAGGACGGCGCCGACCTGAACGGCAACGTCATCGATCAGGATGCTCGCGATCGCATCAACAGCAGCCTGCAAGGCCGCGTGGATTACGCCCTCAGCCCCGCGACCGCGATCTTTGTCGCGGGCACGGGGAACAAGCGCAACTACGACACCGGCACCGTCGCCACGCCGTCGCGCGACTCGACCGGCTACGAATTGCTGACCGGCGTCAACTTCGAGCTGGGCGCGGTCATCCGCGGCGAGGTGGCCGTCGGCTACATCAGCCAGTCGTTCGACAACGCCGCCTACAACGACATCCACGGCTTCGGCTCGCGCACCCAGGTGGAGTGGTTCCCGACCGAACTCACCACCGTGACGGCCACGGCCTCGCGGGGCATCGAGGACGCCGGCGTCATCGGCGCGGGCGGCTATCTGTCCACCGACTTCGGCCTGAGCGTCGACCACGAGCTGCTGCGCAACGTGATCCTGAGCGCCAGCCTCAAGCACGCGAACGACGACTACAACGGCATCGACCGGGAAGACGACCGGACCGAGTTCGGGCTCGGCGGCAACTATCTGGTCAACCGCAATCTCGGCCTCACCGTGCGCTACTATCGCACCAAGCAGTCGTCCGACGGGACCAGCAGCGGCCCCAACTATACGGTCAACCGGGTCACCCTTTCGCTGACGACCCAGTTCTAGCCGACCTCGCCATGGCCTCCCGGCAAGCGCGGCGTCGCCACCGGCGCCTTCTGGCTCCGCGCGCGCGCGCCTCCGCGGAGACACGGTGGCGGAGGCTGGCCCTGGCCGTGGCGCCCGGCGCGCTCTACCTGACCCATCTGGCGGCGGGCGCGAACCAGACGGTCATGGCCCAGGGCTTCTCCCTGGCGCTGGCCTTGGCGCTTTGCGTCGTGCTGTCCCGGCCGCGGGTCCGGGACGAACTGGCCGAACTGGGATTCGTCTGGCCTCTGCTGGGGCTGTTCGCGACCGTCCTGGCCGTCGCCCTCGTGACGCTCTACTGGCCGGCCTCGCAGGCTTCAGCCTCCGTGTGGAAGCTGGCAGGGCTTCCCGGGGTCCTTTCGATCAACCGATCGGCAACGTGGCTGGAGATGGTCAAGCTCTGCGGCCTGGCCTGTATTTTCGGCGTGGGCTGCGTTCACGGCGCGCGCGGTGAACGCGCCCGCACGACCATCGAATGGATCGTCCTGCTCGGCGGCGTCTACGCCGCCCTGTCGATCGCCTTCTTCCTGGCCGGCCTGCAGGTGCGGGGCCGTCTCTCCGGAGGCTTCCTGAGCGCCAACAGCGGCGCCACCGTCTTCGGCATGCTGGCGGTCATCACCACCGCCTTCCTCCTCCGGCAGTCGCGACGGACAGCCCGGCTGGATCAAAGGGACCGGCTGCGCAAGCTCGCGACGCCCGCCGGAGGCCTGCTCTTCATCGCGATCTGTCTGGTCCTGACCGCTTCCCGTATGGGTCTGGCCGCCACGGCCATGTCGATCCTGATCCTGCTGGTCTGGGATCTGGCTTCGCAGCGCAAGATTCGCATAGCCGTTCGTCCGCGCGACCTCGCCCTGGCGGCGGCGGCGCTGGCGGTGGTCGGCGGCGCATCGATCCCCATGTGGACCCGCGTGGACGACCTGGATTCCGACGCCACGATCCGCGGCCTGATCTTCTCGACCCACTGGAACGCGTTCCTGGCCTCGCCAATCTTCGGACATGGGCTGGGATCGTTCGATGACATCAACGGCCGAGCCCTGACCACCGAGAACTATTCGGTCCTGTGGTCGATCCGGGCCGCTCACAACGTCTACATCCAGTGGCTCGAGGAGGCCGGCGTCGCTGGAACCCTGCCCATGTTCGCCCTGGTGGCCACGATAACGGCGATCTCCGCCCTTCATGTTTCGAAGATGCGTTCCGGCAAGACCCTGGCGCGGGGGCTGGTGGCCTCCAGCGCGGTGGTCCTGCTACACGGGACCACCGACTACGCGTTGCAGGTCCCCTCCATCGCAGCGTTCTGGGCCTTTCTGCTAGGCCTGCAGTTCGCATTCACCCAATGGCGAAGCTAGTTTCACAGCTAAGGCTTAACCATTGACTGGCAAGGTTGATTTTGCAGATCTAGGCTTTTGACGGACGCCGATTTTCAAACCTGACGCCAATAACGTAGAGCACCTTCGGACTCGGCCGAAGTCTTGAACTTGGAAATGCAACCAAGGTCCAGCTAGCGCGCTCCAAGCGCGTCAGGCGTTACGAGGTGGGAAAAAATTGATCGAGATCACAAGGACATTTGAAAAACGACACGATACGCTTGTGTATGGGGCCGCCTTTCGGACATGTAGATCCGGCGACGCCGTCTCAGGAGCGCTGGTCTCGCAAGCCTTTTGATTTCACCCGCTCTGTCTTCGCGATGTCGCGTCAGAGCCGTAATCCGGACAGAAAATGCGGCCGTCGAGCGGACGCAAAGGATATCGACCGAGGCCATGGCGTTGAGTCTGTTCAGGATTGGCGAACTGCATGCCAGATAGGTCGGGGGCGTTGCGCACTCTTCTGGTGGGTGGAGTGCCCACGACGCGCCTGACTCGCGCGGAACTCGCGGCCGTAATGCTGGAAGACATCCGGGCGGCGCGGGCGGGACGGAAGGGCTATCCACGCGTCGTCGTCTCGTCGAACGGCGCGGTCATCGCCGACTTCCATCGAAGCGTCGAGTTTCGCAACCTGATCCTGGAGGCCGACATTGTCGACGCCGACGGCATGCCGTTGGTGATGGCCACCCAGCTGCTCTGCGCCGAACCCTTGCGCGAACGCGTGGCCACCACGGACTTCATCAACGACGCCGCGGAGGTGGCCTCGCGCGAGGGTCTGAAGTTCTATTTTCTCGGCGCCAAGCCCGGCGTCGCCGAGAAGGCCGCGCAACACTTCCGGGCGCTCTACCCCGGCTTGGAGATCGTGGGCGTCCGTAACGGCTACTTCACCCAGGAGGACGAGGCGGGGATCTGCGCGGAGGTCGTGGCCCTGAAGACGGACGTGATGTGGGTCGGGCTGGGCAGCCCGTTGCAGGAAGCCTTCGCCCACAGGAATCGCGAACGCCTTTCGGGCATCGGCTGGATCCGGACTTGCGGCGGGATGTTCGACCACTATTCCGGCAAGTTCAAACGTGCGCCCCGATGGATGCAGATCATCGGCCTGGAGTGGCTGCACCGGACGATCAATGAGCCCTTGCGGCTGGGCGGGCGATATTTCAGAACCAATCTGCCGGCGCTCTTTTATCTGGCGACCCAGACCACCGACAGCGCGCCGCCCCTGAGGGACGCCAAGACGCCGTGACCGCAAGGCCTACCGAAAACGCCTCTTCCGGCGCCCGCAGGATCGTGTTCCTGGTCTCGCATTCGACCTCCGGCGGCGCCCAGGAGATCTGGGCCAATCTGGCGGAGGGCCTGCGCGCGCGTGGCCATCAAGTCATGCTGGCGGCGCTCTACCCCGGAGACATGCCCCCCCAGGACGTCGCGCCTCCGGCCACCTGGACCTACGCCGTGCCCGAGAGGCCCGCCTCGCTCGGCGCCAAGCTGGCCCTGGTCCGCGACCTGGCGCGCCTCTTCGATCGGTTCGAGGCCGACATCGTATTCACGGCCCTGCCGGCCGCCAATGTCCTGGCGCCGGTCGCCGCCACCCTGGCCCGTCGTCCGGTCCGCGTGGTCATCTCTCACCATTCGCCGTCCGACACGTACAATCGCGCCCTGAACCTCATCGACGGCCTGACGGGATCCCTCGCCGCCGTCGCCCACATTGTCGGGGTGTCCGAGGCGGTGCGGCGAACGCACCGGGGCAAGTCGGCGACCTATCGCGGCAAGTTGACGACGATCAAGAACGCCCTGCCGCCCGATGTCGAGGCGAGGATCGCGCGCCTGGCCAAGGCGCGCCAGGGAAGGCGCACCGCGCGGCAGGTCGTCGCCATCGGCCGCCTGGCCGAGCAGAAGAACTATCCGGTTCTCATCCGCGCCGCCGCCCACATGCCGGACGTGGTGGTGCGCATCGTCGGCGACGGATCCGAAGGGCCCGCCCTCAAGGCGCTGGCCATCGAACTCGGCGTGGCCGATCGCGTGCAATTCCTCGGCTTCCATCCCCGCACCGAGACTCTGGAGATTCTGGCCGGCGGCGACGTCTTTGTTCAGCCCAGCCTGTTCGAAGGCCATAGCCTGGCCCTGATCGAAGCCGCCAGGCTGGGCATGCCCCTGGTGGTCTCCGACGCGCAGGTCCAGGTCGAGGGCGTCACCACCCCCGATGGCGCGCTTTGCGGCGTGGTGGTGGGCGTGCACGACGACCGGGCGCTGGCGCGCGAGATCCTGCGGCTGCTGGACGATCCGGCTCACTACGCCGCCACCGCCGCGCGGGCCACCGCCCTGGGCGCGGCGGCGACCTACGACGCCATGATTACGTCTTACGAACAGCTCATGGCCTGAGCATGGCCAGCACCATCGAAACCTCAGCCGCAACAAGAGGGCGTGACATGACGGAAACCGGCGAGCGTCGACGCAGGACAGGCCCCCGGCCGTTCCTGATTCCGGCGGCCTATATCCTGTTCGTGTTGCTGACCCTGATGGTCGTCGCCCCGATCATCACCAGCGGCGGTCAAAACACCGGCAGCGGCAACGTCTTCCGACAAGTGACCTACGCCATCCTCTTCGCCGCCACCCTGTGGGCGGTCGGCATCCTCCAGCAGTGGCGAAAGCTGCTGATCGTGCCGATGACGTTGATGTTGGCGATCGGCTGGTGCTGGCTGAGCCTGACCTGGGCGATCGATCCCATGATCAGCTTTCGCCGCCTGCTGCTGACCACGATGATCATCTGGACGATCTTCCTGGTGGTCGACGACTGCGGCTATGACCGGACGATCAAGGTCCTGATGATCTTCCTGACCGCCCTTCTGGTCGCCAACTACGTCGCGATCGCGGTCTCGCCGTCGGCCGTGCACAGCCTGGCCGACTCGATGGACAAGGGCCTGGTCGGCGATTGGCGCGGCCTGCTCCCGCAAAAGAACTTCACCGGCGCCATCTGCGCCATGACCATCCTGATCTTCACCTTCGGCGGCCAACGCATGTGGCTGGCGCTGCGGCTGGCCATCATCGTGGCCACCGCCTACTACCTGTTCCGCACCCAGTCGAAAACGTCGATGGGCATGCTCGTCACGGCCCTGATCTCGGGCGCGATCGCCCTGCGATTCAAGCCGAAATACCGGATCGCGCTGATCCCGGTCCTGCTCATCGGCAGCATCATCGCCATGATGAGCTCGCTCAAATGGTGGGATGAAATGCTTGGCCCGTTCCAGCGCAAGGACGCGCTGACCGGCCGAGGAGAGATCTGGCCGTACCTGTTCAACTACGCCAAGGACCACCCGTTCACCGGTTCCGGCTACGGTTCGTTCTGGAACATCGGCGAAAACAGCCCGGTCTATCAGTACACCAAGAACTGGGTCAGCGAGCTGGGCAACGGCCATAACGGCTATATCGATCTGCTGGTCCAGGTCGGCGTGCCGGGCCTGGTCCTGGCGGTCGTCGCCACGATCATCGCGCCCGCCGCCAGGCTGCTGAGCAGCAGTGTCGCGGGACGGTCCCAGCTGGCCCTGCTGGTGGCCATGCTGGTGTTCTGCGCCGGCCACAACATGACGGAGTCCAGCCTGTTGGAGCGCGACACGATCATCGAGGTCTTCCTGATGTTCACCATCGCCCTGACCGGCGTGGTCACCCGCCGGTCGTCCAAGCCGGTGCGCGCGTCGTCGCCGGAACAGCGCGAAAAGTCGTCCTCACGCCGCAGGTCGACGGCCCGCGCCTGATCCAAGCCGACGCCCATGCCCGCCCCTGATCCCGCATCGTCGCGACCGGAGCCATCACCGCTGGCGCGCATGGTCGCCAAGACCGTGCGCTACGGGATGGCGTCCATCGGTCCGGTCGGCAGCGCCGGCGCCCAGTTCGTGGTGTCCGTGCAGCTGCTGCATGTGCTGGATCCCGGCGCTTTCGGGGCCTTCTCGTTTCTGCTGGTGGCCTCGCAGTTCAGCCTGGGCCTGTGGAGCGCGCTGTTCTGCGCGCCCATGCCGATCCTGCTGACGGGCGACGAGACGCGCGACGGCCCGATGCGCCGGTGCCTGATGTCGACCAATCTGGTCCTGGCGGTGGTCGCCCTCGCGATCTTCGCGGCGCTGGGGATGATCCTGCGCGCCGATCCGGCCGCCAGCCTGCTCTTCGCCGCCTATGCGATGGCGATGCTCCTCCGCTGGTTCGCGCGGGCCTACGCCTACGCCACGGGCGGGCCGTGGCGGACCATGACGTCCGACATCATCTACACCCTCGTCCTGCTGGGCGGCGTCGGCCTGGTGGCCGTCACCCACGCCACCTCGGCCGCGCCGGCCTATGCCAGCCTGCTGGCCGGGGCCGCGCTGAGCCTGGCGCCGTTCGGCCCCCGGTACCTGAAGCAGCAGTTCGGCGAGCTCTCGCTCAAGGCGCTGGTTTCCTACGCGCGGGTCTGGCGCGAGCATTCGGGCTGGTCGCTGACCGGCGTGCTGACCACCGAGGCCACCGCCAACGCCCACGCCTATATCGTCACCCTGATCAGCGGCGCGACCGCCTTCGCCCCGCTGGCCGCCAGCGCCCTGCTGATGCGGCCGATCAGCGTGGTCACCAACGCCCTGACCGAATTCGAGCGCCCCCAGATGGCCCGCCAGCTGGCGCGGGACCACGGACGCGAGGCGCTGGCCACCATGCGGTTCTTCCGGATCATGCTGATCGCGGCCTGGGCGGCCACGGTCGTCGCGGCGCTGGCGCTGATGCGCTATGGACCGACCGTGCTGTTCCCGAAGAGCTACGACAGAACCTACCTGATGATCGGAACCCTGCTGTGGCTGGCCATCGCCGGCGTGCGCACGGCGCGGACGGCCGAGAGCGTCCTGCTGCAGGCCGCCGGCCAGTTCAGGCCCCTGGCCCACGCCAGCATGATCTCGTGCGGCGTTTCCCTGGTCGGGGTCCTGGTGCTGCTGATCCTGGGCGGCCCGCTCTATTCCCTGGTCGGCGTGCTCCTGGGCGAGGCGGTCTTCGCGCTATGGATCTGGCGCGAGACCGCGCGCTGGCGAAGCGGGACCGAACGGGCGGTCGCCTTGGCGGAGCTCCAACCATGAAGCTGACCATCGGCGTCAAGGCCCTGAACGAGGAACGGCGCATCGCCGAGGCGCTGACCAGCGCCCTGCGCGCGGCCGAGCCGTTCGGCGGCGAGGTGGTCCTGGCCGATTCCGGCTCGACCGACAGAACCGTGGAGATCGCTTCGACCCTGCCCGTGCGCATCGTCCAGCTGGCCGATCCGTCCGAGCGCTCCTGCGGGGCCGGCGCGCAGCTGGCCTTCCAGCAGGCGGACGGCGACTATTTCTATCTGCTGGACGGCGACATGGTGCTGGATCCCGGCTTCCTGCCCGCCGCCATCGCGCACCTGGAGGCCAATCCGGATCTAGCGGCGGTCGGCGGCCTGGTCCGCGAGATGAACGTCGAGGGCCATGAGTTCCAGATCCGGGCCACCGCCGTGAACAACGACCGCAACTGGCGGCCCGGCCTGGTCGACCGACTCGACTGCGGCGGCCTCTACCGGGTCGCGGCCGTCCGCCAGGTCGGCCATTTCGCCGATCGCAACCTGCACGCCTTCGAGGAGTTCGAGCTGGCCGCCCGCCTGAGCGCGCGGGGATGGAAGCTGGCGCGGATCGACCATCCCGCCGTCGATCACTACGGCCACCAGACCGAGGGCTACCGCATGCTCTGGCGACGGTTGAAGTCGGGCTATGCGGGCGCGGCCGGCGAGGTGCTGCGCGGGGCGCTGGGCCGCCCACACCTGCCGCTCGTGCTCCGCCGCCTGGGCCACATCCGCAACAGCCTGGCGGTGATGGCCTGGTGGGCGCTGCTGCTCGCGTGCCTGGTCGTTCCCCTGCCGCTGGCCGGACGCGCCGCGGTTTTCGTCGTGCTGCTGCTGGGACCACTGGCGCTGCTGAGCTGGCGACGCGGATCGCCCAGCCTGGGGCTCTATTCGCTGGTCGCCTGGAACGCCGGCGCCTGGAGCCTGATCACCGGCTTCTTCCGGCGACGGGTCGCGCCGGCTCAGGCGCTCCAGGCCGTCACCCTGGCCCAGCCCGCCAGCCGGCATGACTAGCCAAACCGCGGCCCATCCGCCTTCGATCATTCGTCCCGACATCCAGGCGCTGCGGGCCCTGGCCATCCTGCTCGTCGTGGTGGACCACGCCCACCTGATCTACCTGCCGGGCGGCTTCCTGGGCGTCGACATCTTCTTTGTCATTTCCGGCTACCTGATGATGCGGATCATCGAGGGTGAAGCCGAGGCCGAACGGTTCAGCTTCCGCGACTTCTACGCGCGGCGGGTCCGCCGCCTGCTGCCGGCCAGCTACGCGACCCTGGTCGCCACGGCCGCCGTCGCCCCTTTCCTGCTGGACCCGTTCGAGTACGCGAAGTTCGTCCAGCAGCTGGCCGGATCGTTCACCTTCACCACCAACGTCGTCCTGTGGCGGCAGATCGACTATTTCGATAGCGGCGCGGCCCTCAAGCCCCTGCTCCACATGTGGTCCCTGGCCATCGAGGAGCAGTACTACCTGATCCTGCCGCTGTTGACGGTGATCTGTCCGCGGCGGCTGCGCCCGTGGGCCGGGATCCTGCTGACGGCCGCCAGCGCCGCGCTCTGTCTCTACGCCGTCCAGCGCAGCCCGTCGGCGGCGTTCTATTTCATGCCGACCCGCGCCTGGGAGCTGGGCCTGGGCTCGGTGGCCGCGATGATCGTCCGGCGCGGCGTCAGCCTGGACAAAGTCGGCCTCTGGCTTCGGCCGCTATGCTTGCTGACCTTGCTGATCATTCCCTTCGTCTTCGACGAGCACGGACATCCCGGTCTGGCCGCCGGATTGGCGTGCCTGGCGACTGCCAACCTGTTGGTCAGCGGCCAGATCGTCCGGCCGGCGCGGGCGCTGGCGCCGTTGATCCCGATCGGCGACCGCTCGTACTCACTCTATCTCGTGCACTGGCCGCTGTTCGCCTTCGCGAACAATGTCTTCGTCGGTCCCGCGCCCTGGATCATCAACGCTCTGCTGGTCGTCCTTACCCTGGTCCTGACCGAGGTCCAGTACCGGCTGGTCGAGCAACCGCTGCGCCGGTTCAAGGTCGACGGACGCGCCATCGCCATCCTAATCGCCATCCCTGTCGTGGTCGTCGGCGCCTCGATGCTGTGGGCGCGCCATGCGTCACACCCGAGCCTGGCGGACCGCGAGTGGAACGTCGGCCTGGACGCCCGCTGCGCGTTCAAGGACGACTTCCGGCGCGAACCCGCCTGCCAGAGCGCGCCCCACGCCCGGACCCTGGTCTGGGGCGACTCGTTCGGCATGCACCTGGTCGGCGGCCTGGCCGAGACCACGCCCGGCGGCGTGGCCCAGGCGACCCGCACCGTCTGCGGACCGTTCCTCGACATGGCGCCCATCAACGGCGCGCTCTATCACCCCGCCTGGGCGGAGAGCTGCATGCGCTTCAACCGCCAGGTGCTCGAGGACCTGGCC
This sequence comes from Caulobacter sp. GW821-FHT09A05, assembly GCF_059418465.1. NCBI lineage: Bacteria > Pseudomonadati > Pseudomonadota > Alphaproteobacteria > Caulobacterales > Caulobacteraceae > Caulobacter > Caulobacter sp. GW821-FHT09A05. The sequence continues at coordinate 81,796 of NZ_JBWKPX010000006.1, read as the reverse complement.
CGACGCCCCGAGATCGACACGGTGGTCCTCTCCAGCGCCCTGACCCAGTACGTGCGCGGCGCCGAGGACGGGGACTGGCGCGTGCTGGCCCGGACACCGGGAGGGCTGGAAGAGTTTCCCCAGGACGACACGCGGCTGCTGGCCGGCCTCGCCCGCACCGTCGAGGCGCTGCGCCGCCAGGGCAAGCGCGTGGTGCTGGTCGCGCCGCCGCCTTCGGCGCCGTACAATATTGGCCGCTGCGTGGATCGGCTGCACGCCGGGCTGTGGTCGGTGTTTCCGGCCGCCAGTTGCGCCATCGACCGCAGCGAGTACGCGCGGCGGCGCGCGGCGGTGCTGAGGTTCCTGGCGGAGGTGAAACGACGCGGCGTCGTTCCGGTCGTCGGTTTCGACGATGTCCTCTGCGACGCCGAGCGATGCCAGGTCGAGGACGCCGGCCGCTCGCTCTATCTCGACAACGATCATTTCAGCCAATCGGGGTCGCGTATCGTCGCGCGGCGCATGGATCTGGGCGACCGGGTCCGGAACCAGGCCCGATGACCTCGACGGCGCGCCGCGATCGCCCTAATCACGGCTTGATGACGTCCGCTGGCGGCGGCGCGCGACCGGAGCCCCTGTCCGATGTCCATTAGGCGCAATCTGATCTGGAGCGCCGGGGCTCAGATCCTGTTCTTCGGCCTGCAGTTCGGCACCCAGATCGTCGTCACCCGTCTGCTCTCGCCCTACGAGGTGGGGGTCTACGCCGTGGCCCTGTCCACGAACGGCCTTCTGGCCACCTTGCAGACCTTCAGCCTGCTGAGCCTGCTGGTGCGCGAGCCGGAGCTGGACGGGGCGCTGGTCGACACCGTCTTCACGGTCAATGCGGCGCTGAACGCCGTGCTGGCCGCCCTGGTCTACGCCGCCAGTTTTGTCGCCGCCCGCGTCTATTCCGAGCCGGGCGTGGGGTCGGTCATGGCGCTGATCGCCGTCGCGCCGCTGGTCAGCATCTTCGAGCTGCGCCCATCGGGCCTGCTGCAGCGCGAACTCCAGTTCTCCAAGATCGCCATGGCCTCGGCCGGCAAGGCGGCCGTGGCGTCGGGCGTCACGATCCTGGGCGTGCTGGCCGGCCACAGCTACATGAGCATGGCTTGGGGAAACCTGGCGGGCGCGATCACGGCCGTGGCGATCGTCAATGTCTTCGGCTTCCGCCACTTCGCGCTACGCCTGAGCCTGGCGCGCTGGAGAACGGTGATGACCTTCGGCCTGCGGATGGTGGCGATCGGCGGGGTCAACACGCTGTCGACCCGTCTGGGCGAACTGATCCTGGGGCGCATCCTGGGCCTGAGCGCCCTGGGCCTCTTCTCGCGCGCCGCCTCGCTGCACAGCGTGATCTGGGACAACATCCACACGGTCTTCACCAAGGTGGTCTTCGCCGACCTGGCCGAGCAGCAGCGCAAGGCCGGCTCGCTGCGCCAGGCCTATCTGGGCGTCCTGGCCAACATGACCGCCCTGCTCTGGCCCGCCTTCGCGGGCATAGCCGTGCTGTCCGGACCGCTGGTGCACCTGCTCTACGGCCCCAAATGGACTGGCGCCGCGCCGCTGCTTTCGATGCTGGCCCTGGCCGGCGTGCTGCTGACCTGCGTGACCATGACCTGGGAGGTGTTCGTCATCCGCGACGAAACCAAGCTGCAGGTCAAGATCGAGTACCGCCGCGCGGGATTGAGCCTGGCCTACTTCACCGGCGGCGCGTTCTTCGGCGGTCTCCTGGGCGCGGCGGCGGCGCGCCTGGCGGACGCGGCGACGGCCATCCTGATGTACCGCCCGCCCCTGGCGCGCCTGACCGAGACCACGACCGCCGACGTCGTCCCGATCTACGGTCGGTCCCTTCTGCTGGCCCTGGCGGCGATCGCGCCGGCCGGCGCGTTGATGCTGGCCGTCCGCGGCGATCCGGCCGTGCCGCTGTGGCAGGTGGCCGCCGCCGTCGCGCTGGGCATGGTGCTCTGGGCCGTGACCCTCGTGCTGTGCCGCCATCCCTTGGTGGAGGAGGGGCGTCGCCTGAAGCGCCGGTTCGCGCGCTCGCGCGCCTGACCTCGCTCAGCCTGGCGAATAGCGCCCGCCCGCCGCGGCGACGAGCAGGTTCCGGGCCCGCTCCCGCCGGCCGGCGCGCAGCTCGCGGATCACCGCCCGCACCAGGTTCGGCAGGGCCAGGACCACCAGTCCCGGAAAGTGCCGCCGCAGGAAACGAAACTTGCTTCGGGTCAGGTAGAAGTCCGACAGCATCGAGGAGCGGCCCTCGTCGCTGGTCCCGATCGACATGCCGACCCGGTGATAGACCCTGGCGGCGTCGCAATAGCCCAGGCGGAAGCGACCGGCGGCCCGAACGGCCCAGTCGATCTCCTCCCAGTACAGGAAGTAGTCCTCGTCCATGTAGCCGACGGTCTCGATCAGGGTTCGCCGCACCAGGGCCGCCGCGCCGTTGATGTAGCTGAGCTGGGCCTCGATCGCGGCGGCGTCGACCGGGGCGTCCGCCGAGGTTCCCTTGCCGAGCAGCTCGCAGCGGGCGCGACCGCGCAGGAAACGCCCGCCGCCCAGCGACTGCACGACGCCGGGCTTTTCCAGATAGACTACCTTGGCGCCGCAGATGCCGATCGCGGGATCCTGCGCCATGCGCTCCAGCAGCCTGGCCAGGGCGTCGCGCTCCACCAGGGTGTCATTGTTGAGGATCCAAACATAGTCGACGTCGGGTTCGGCCAGGGCCAGGCGGACGCCGACGTTGTTGCCCGCCGCATAGCCGCCGTTGCGGCCGGTCTGCACCACCCAGAGCCGACGGGTCGCGTCGTCGCCGCGCGGCGACGCGGGCGAGGCCGAGGCTTCCGGCGCGTCCAGGACGAAGGCCCTCATCCCGCGGGCGAGGCGCTCCTGGTTGATCGCCGGCAGCTGTTCGGCCAGGCCGGACTGGATCGCCTCGAAGGAGCCGTCGCCGGAGGCGTTGTCGCAGACGATAATGTCCAGGTTCTCGTGGTCCAGCCGCGCCACGCTCAGCGCGCACTGGACGGTGTCGACGGGCGCCCGCCAATTGAGAATGATCGCGGCGGCCCGGGGATTGGCTTGGCCTTGCGTCACGCGAATCCCACCGTCATCTGGATCGTCCACCTCGTCGCCACCGATGCGGCCTCGCCGAACCTACACCAAGCGCGCGCCTAGAGGGGCTTGATGCTCAAATTCCTGAAATTGGCGGCGAAAGATTCCCTGGCGGACTCCCGGTAGACGCCTTCCTTCCAGTACGGACCGATGATGTCGTCGAAGCCCAGCGGGCCACGATAGTCGACCAGCTGCCGACCGTCGCGAAAGACCTGAAGGAAGCCGTCGCCGGCCGGACCAAACTTCACCCTGATGAGCATCCGATACCAGTGGCCGCGCCTGATCGGCCGGCTGTCGGTATAGTGGGCGTGGTAAGTGGTGGTCTCGCGGCTGGCGACGCGGTTGGGATCGTCACGCGTGATGACCCGCATGCGTTCGCCGACCATCTCGATCGCGAAGGGCGGGCTGTGCCCCGGCTCGCCGGGGTCGGGCGTCGACTGGATCTGGCTGAGGGTCATCCAGCCGGCTGTGTTCGGCGGTCCCGGTTCGATCATCAGGCCGAAGGCGACCTCGTAGGGCCGGCCCGGCTTCATCCGCAGGGAGGTCGCGATCTCCGAACGCTCCTTGACCTTGCCGTCGCCTGGCAGGCTGTCGCCGGGGCGAACCTCGAAGCGGGCCGACGCGCCCTTGACGGCGTAGTTCCACGGCTGGCCGGCGTTCTGCACCTGGAAGCGCGGATTTTCGGCCTGGATCAGTTCGGGGTTGCTCTCGGTGCGCAGGTGACGCGGCACGGACTTGAGCGCGTCGGCCGCCTCGACCACGACGCCTCGCCCCTCCTGGGTGGACATCGCCGCCGCCGCCACGATCGAACCCAGGGCCAAGCTCCCGCCCAAAATCAATGCGATCCATCGGCGTGGCGGCTTTCGCCCGGCGGCATGAGTCTTGAAATCAGACATGGGGCCTCGCCTGAAAAGGGGCGTGAACTGTCCCTATCGGAACTCCGTCTAAACCGCCGCTAGACACTACAACGCACGACTTTGGCATATACGATCTTAAAAACGACCATCGCCGGCCAAACAGGCAATCACTGCCAAGCTTGGATAAGGGACAGAGATCTATAATGGCGCGATCCGACGGCAACAAACTGATTTCCCTGGAGGCTGGGCGCTTCTTCGCCGCCCTGGGGGTCATGCTGTTCCACTATACCAGCGTGATCGCGGACTTCCGTGGCGTGACCGTCTTCGGCGACGCCTTCCGGCCTGGTCACGTCGGCGTTCCCTACTTTTTCGTGCTCAGCGGCTTCATCATCTATCACGTCCATCGGGCCGATTTGGGACAGGCCGGCGCGCTCGGGCGGTTCGTCGTGAAACGGGCCGTGCGCCTGTTTCCGATGTTCCTGGCCGTTTCCCTGGCCATGCTGCTGGCTTTCCTGATCAGCCCGTCGATGGCCGGCCAACGCGAACTGACGCCGCTGGGCGTGGCGGCGGACTTGCTGCTGCTGCCCCACGCCGACGCCATCCTGTCGATCTCCTGGACCCTGCGGCACGAAATGGTGTTCTACGCCCTGTTCGCCCTGGCCCTGTGGTTCGGCCCCAAGGCGTTCTGGGCCATCGGCGTCTGGATCGCGATCAGCATCGCCGCCGGCCTCTACGCCCTGGCCGCGGGCGTGGATACGGTGCCCTGGATGGGATCCTGGTCGGTGGTCGCCAGCACGCTGAACCTGGGCTTCGGCCTGGGCATGATCGTGGCGGCCAACGCCGGCGCGCCGGGCGCCGCGCGGCCCTGGCCGCTGATCGGCCTGGGCGGCGGCCTGATGCTGCTGCTGTGCGGGATCGAATGGACGTTCGGCCGGGGGGTGTCGCACCACGTCGACGTCCTGGGTCCGTTCGGCGCGATCGGCCTGCTGCTGAGCGCGGCGGCGCTGATCAGCGGGCTGGTCCGGCTGGAGGCCAGGTGGACCGTGCCCGCCGCCGGCTTCTGGAAGGCGGCCGGCGGCTCGTCCTACGTGCTCTACCTGATCCACCAGCCGTTGGCCTCCCTGGCCCTGCGCCTTCTGAAGCGCCTGCCCTTGTCGCCTGAAGCCATGTTCGTGGTCCTGGCGGTCTCGGCCGTCGCGACGGCCCTGTTCCTCCACCTGACCGTCGAAAAGTGGCTGCTCAAGCGCCTGTCCGCCCTCGGCCGTCGAAGCGAGCCCCAAATCGTGACGAAGGACGCGCCGCCCGCCGCGCCCCTGGCCCCAAACGCCGGCTTCGCCTTGACGACCCCGCAGCCGCCCGGGCAAAGCCAGGGATAGGCCAGCTGTTTCCGCCCGTTCCCCGCCGAAGACACGCCCCGCCCAGAGCACGGACGCCCCGGTGAAAGAAACACGAGTCGCGATCGTCATCCCCGAAGGTCTTTCGGGCCGCGGCGGGATCGTGCGCGTAACGGCGTACCTGACGCGCCACATCCAGGCGCACATCCCTGATATCCAGACCCGCGTCTACCGCTCGCGCTACAGCGACCAGGCCGTGTTCAAGCACCTTACCGCCCCGCTCGCCCTGGCGGTCTTCGCCGTGGGATGCATGGCCGGACGCATCGACATCGCGCACATCAATGTCGCGCCCCGCGGATCGACCTGGCGCAAACAGTTCTACCAGGCCGTGGCCAAGGCCCTTGGCCTGCGCACGATCCTGCACCTGCACGGCAGCGGCTACGACCAGTACTACGCCGACCTGCCGGCCCGCCGTCAGGCCGGGGTGCGGGCCTTCTTCGCGCGGGCCGACGCGGTCGTCGCCCTGGGCGACCACTGGAAACGGTTCATGCTGACCGAGCTGCGGCTGCCGCCGGCCAAGGTGGTCGAGATTCCCAACGGCGTGCCGGCCGCCCTTCCCGCCGAGCGCGTCGGGGACGCCACGCCGGCGATCGCCTTCCTGGGAGAGGTGGGCCATCGCAAGGGCGTGGACGTCTTGATCGACGCCCTCGCCAGGCTGAAGGCCGATGGCCTGGCCTTCACCGCCACGATCGGCGGCAACGGCGACCTGGAGACGGCGCGCGCCCAGGCCGAACGCGCCGGCGTGATCGATCGGATCACCTTTCCGGGCTGGGTGGACGAGGCGGGCGCCGACAAGGTGCTGCGGGCCTCCGACCTTCTGGTCCTGCCCTCCCGCGCCGAGAACCAGCCCGTGGCGATCCTGGAGGCGATGGCCCGCGGCCTTCCTGTCGTGGCCACCCGGATCGGCGGCATTCCCCAGCAGGTCCTCGACGGCGAGACCGGCCTGCTGGTCGAGCCCGACGACGCCGCGCAGCTGGCCCAGGCCTTGGCCGCCCTGATCCTTTCGCCGGAGCGCCGCGCCGCCTACGGCCAGGCGGGGCTGCGGCGATTCGAGGCGCATTTTTCCGTGGCGGCCTGCGCCGAGCGGTTCGCCGAACTCTACAGGTCGCTGTGACCGCGTCCGCCGCCCAGGCCCGGCGCCGCGCGGGCGGGGTTGCGCCCAAGACGCGGGCGGGCGCGAGCGATTTCCGCCCCGCCATCGTCCGGTGCGTGTCGCATCGGCGTCGCGAGGCCGCCCGCGCCTTGCCTCGCGCCGGCCGAACGAAGACAACCGGACCCGCATGATCCAGGAAGCCGCGCACAACGCCGCCCGTTCGCCCGAGCCCGCCGGGTCGCCGACCGCCTGGACCGGCGCCTACCGGCCCGACATCGACGGCCTGCGGGCGATCGCGGTGCTGGCCGTGGTGGTCTTCCACGCCGGCTTCCACGGGCTGCTCGGCGGCTTCATCGGCGTGGACGTCTTCTTCGTCATCTCCGGCTACCTGATCGGCGGCCAGGTCTTCCGCGAAGCCGTCGCGGGGGAATTCCGGTTCTCGCTGTTCTACGCCCGGCGCGTGCGGCGCATCCTGCCGGCCCTCTACGCGCTCCTGGTCGTCCTGTTCGGCCTGGGCGCGTTGCTGTTGACGCCGCTCGAGCTGCGGGAGCTGGGCAAGGAGGCCTTCGCCGCCATCTTCGGCGCCTCCAACGTGCTGTTCTACACCGCCGGCGGCTATTTCGACCCTGCCTCCGACCACCTGCCGCTGCTGATGAGCTGGTCGCTGGGCGTCGAGGAGCAGTTCTACATCGTCTTTCCGGTCCTGGTGCTGCTGTGCCTGAGGATCAGGCCGCGGCTGTTCATGCCGATCCTGATCCTGGGGACCCTGATTTCGTTCGCCGGTTCGATCGTGCTGACGCACCTGAACCCCAAGGCGGCCTTCTACCTCCTGCCGACCCGCGCCTGGGAGCTGGGCCTGGGCGCGATCCTGGCGCTGTCCGAACGGCGGGCGAGCGCCTGGACGATCCCGCGCCCGATCGCCGACCTCGTTGCGGTCGTCGCCTTGGCGGCCCTGGCGGCGGCCATGGCGCTCTACCAGCCCGCCTACGCCTTCCCGGGCTGGTACGCCCTGATCCCGACGATCGCCACGGCGATCCTGATCGCCACGCCCGGCAGCCTGTTCAATCGCCGGGTCCTGTCCTGGAGCCCGTTCGTCTTCATCGGCAGGATCTCCTACTCCTGGTATCTGTGGCACTGGCCGCTGTTCTTCCTGAACCGCATCCTGGCGCCCGACGGCAAGGGCCTGCCCCCCGTCGCGCTGCTGGCCCTGTCCCTGATTCCGGCCGTGGCCTCCTGGCGATGGGTGGAACAGCCCTTCCGCCGCCGCGTCCTCGGGGAGAAGGCGATCCTGGCGCGCTACGGGGTCGTCGCGATGCTGATCGCCCTTCCCGCCCTGGCCTTCTTCATGACCGACGGCTGGCCCGGCCGGTTCTCGCCGGCGGTGCGTCAGATGTCCCGGACCGTCAGCGAGGCCCGGGCCGATCCCTGCCTGGCGCCCTACGGGGCCGTGTCGCCGCAGGATCCGGCGACCTGCCTGCCGGCTTCGGCGGGCCCCCGCGTCCTGGTGCTGGGCGATAGCCACGGCAGCGCGATCGCGCCCGGTTTCAAGGCGCTGGCGGCGCGCGAGGGCTTCGGCTTCGGCCAGATCACCAAGTCCTCGTGCCCACCCCTGTGGGGCTTCGCCCGCGAGGTGCCCGGCCGCATGGGCCACCTGGCGCAGTGCCAGGCTTTCCAGCGGGAGGCCTTCGCCTATGTCGAGCGGCATCCGGAGATCGAGGTCATCGTGCTGGCCAGCTACTGGCCCTCGGAAATGGTCCTGACCGACGGCCAGGGCGCGACTGTTCCGCTGGCCGTCGCCCTGGACGACACGGTGGCGCGCCTGACGGCGGCCAAGCGGCGCGTGGTCCTGGTCGACGACGTCCCCGCCTTCCGGTTCGATCCCTACAGCCGCATCGTCGGCGACAGGATTCCCGCGCGAGCGGCGGCGCAGCGCTTGTTCTCGCGGACGCCCGGCGTCTTGGCCGCCCGCGGCGACGAGCTGTTCGACGATCCCGCAACCCCCGTCCTGCGCTCGGTGGCGGACGCGCGCCCGGGCGTGACCTTCTTCGACACGAAGGCCCGTCTATGCGGCAAGGAAGGCTGCCGCTACGGCGCGCCCGACAGCCTCTACTATTTCGATTTCCAGCATCTGACCGCGACGGGCGCCGGCGCGGCGACGGCAGGTTTCACCTTGCGCGCCCCGGCCACCTCGGCCAGTACTCGCTAAGTCTAGAGTGGATTGATGTATTGATTACCCGGCGGCGCAAACAAACTGAACTGTATGGCGGCCGCGCTGAAGCGAAGGCTCCCTGATGTTGCCCGATTTGTCGCGCACTGATACCAGTTCCGCGCGGGCGGAAGGGTTCGCCGCATCTTCCTTCACCAAGACCAGCAAAGCCGATTTCGTGCAACCGACCGCCACACCGAAGCCATGGCTGGCCAGGCTGGCGACAATGCTCGCGCTGGTGGCGTTCCTGATCGCGTTCGTGGCGCACCAGGGCCGGGTCAGCTTCTACGCGGGCCCCAACGGCCGCACGGTCGCCCTGGCCCTCGAACTTCTGGCCCTGGGCCTGGCCTCGGGCATCTGCATCGTCTACCGCCAGTACGGCATCGTCTTGTGGAGCGTGGTCGCGACCATCTACGCCGCGTCACAGGTCTATTGGTTCTCGGCCGCCTGGGGGCGCGACGCCAACCTCAACGCCATATCGGTCTATATCGGGCTGTTCTCCTCGGTCGTCTTCGTCGCGGCCTTGGTCAACCTCGAGCGCAAGACCCTGATCAACGTCCTGTTCGGGGTGGCGCTGGCCTACGCCCTCTTCTACCTGGCGCTCAGCCTCGGCCTCGGAGGCCTGAAAGCGCCGACGGACCCGGGCGCGGAGAAGCTGTTCATCGCGGCCGACCTGCGGATCGGCCGCCCGTCGCGCTTCGCGATGATGTCGTCCCTGATGGTGTTCGGCCTGTGCCTGTCGTTCACCCGGGCTTTCGTCGCCAGGAAGTGGCTCTATCTGCTGACCTTCGGCCTGTTCGCGGCCGGCATCTGGCTTTCCTACTTCCGCGCGGTCACGGCGGTCACGATCTTCGCGCTCGTCACCTATGTCGTGCTCCGGAACACCAGGCGGGTCGGCGTCCTCTGCTTCCTGGCCTTCTTCGTCGTGTCCCTGGTCCTGATCATCGGCCTGAACGACCACGCGTTCCGGCCCTACGACCTGTTCGGCAAGGACGACTCCTCGGCCACGATCCGCTCGCTGTCCTACGAGGCGACCAAGTACTTCGTGCGGGACTACTGGCTGTTCGGCGTCGGCCTGGCCAGCAGCCGCGACGACACCATCAACCTGATGGCGACGACCACCTTCTTCTTCTCGGACATCGGCGCGGTCGGGGTCTTCTACACGGGCGGCGTCGTCGGGCTGATCATCTTCATGATCATCAGCGCCATCAGCGCCTTTTCCGGCTTCTTCCTCCAGGCCATCGGCTTCGAGCGCGCGGACGCGGACGGCCTGGCCCTGGCCGGTTGCGCCTGCACCTTCCTTGGCGTCATCGCCCCGGACCTGTGGTCGGGATCTTCGACCGTGCTGTCGGCGATCTTTATCGCCGCCTACTACGTCTATCTGAAGAACCGGCCGACGCGCCGCGCGCCGCTCCCGCCCTGGCTAGGGGGCGGAGTTCGGTACCCCTCGTTCGCCCCGCGCCCGCCCGTCCCAGAGCCCCAGAAAACGCCCCTTCAAACGCAGGAAGGGCTGTTCGACCAGTCGGTAGGACAGGTGCGCGGCCACGAGTGAGGCCACGACCGTCAGGACGTCGGTGAGGCGCGAACGCACGCCGGCGAACGAGAAGATCATCAGGATCGGATAGTGCCACAGGTAGAGGCTGTAGGACCGCTTGCCGATCCAGAGCGCGAACGGCGACTTCAGCCATGGGACGAACGGCGCGCGATCGTCCACCGCCAGGGCGACCAGCCAGGCCGCGCAAAGCGCCACCAGGGTGAAGCCCCCATAGCCCAGGAGCGGCGCCGACCAGGGCGTCGAAACCGCGACCACCGCCAGGCCCAGCACCGGCACGGGCCAGAGCTTCAGCAGGATGGCCGGTAGCCGCCGCACGCCCGACAGGGCCAGGGCCGCGCCCAGCAGCAAGCCGTCGGCGCGAGTGTCCGTCCCATTGTACAGGCGCTCGGCGCTGGCGCCGTCCCAGGCCAGGAAGCCGCGCCAAGCCGCCAGGGCCAACATCGCCCCGACCAGAACCATCGCATATCGCTTGTGGTCCAGGCGTCCCGCCGTCGCGTTCAACAACAGCGGCCAGACCAGATAGAACTGTTCTTCCACGCTCAACGACCAGGCATGGCCCAGGAAGCCTCCCCCGGTCCAGCCGGCCGCCCGGGCCCAGTTCATGATGCTGGCCAAGGCGTAGAGCACGTTGCGAAGCTCGCCCCACAGGTCCAACCTCCGGGCGACCAAGGACCCCGCCACCAGCGCCGCCACGACGAACAGCGACACGCCGAGCAAGGCCGGCATGATCCTCAGGAAGCGCCTGGCGTAGAAGCCGCGCAGCGACGCGCGCCCGTCGCGGTCGATCTCCTCGACCAGAAGGCCGGTGATCAGGAAGCCGCTGATGACGAAAAAGATGTCGACCCCGATATGGCCGCCGACCAGGATCCGCGGTCCGAAACAATGGTCGATCACGACCGCCGACACCGCCACGGCGCGGAGCCCGTCGATCTGCGGCAGGTAGCGTCCCATTCGGGCTCCGAAATCACGGGAGAGGCTTCTGACTATCGCGCCCGGGACGCGTTGGGAAGCGACGCCGCCCGCCGGAAGGCCTTGGGAGGCGAGACCGCCGCTGGAATGCACGTTCCAGCGGCCGGGCGCTCACCCTCGCGTCGATCGGAGCCAGTGGACATTGGCGGAAGGCCCGACGCGCGATAAGGCTCTGGCGACGGTCGAGCCCGGCTGGGCCGTCGCGCCGTTCCATCAGAGCATCGGGGCCGCCACCGTTGAAGCGGATCGTCGTCTATACGCGCGCCTGGCGTTCGGGGGCGGGTCTCTACGCCCAAGGTGTCGTGGAAGGCCTGGCCGCGGCGGGGAGCGAAGTCCTGTTCATCGCGCCGGCCGGCTATCCGGAGGACCGCACCGCTCAGCTCGGCAACGTCCGCCGCGTCCGTCCGGTTCGGGAATTGGTCGACGGCGGCTCGCGCCCGCGCCGGGCGTTTTTTTCGCTCGCTCGGGTGGCGGGCGGCCTGGTCGCGCTGCTGGCCGCGCGCTTCACCAGCAGCCGCTTCATTGTCAGCATCCCCGACCCGTTCATCTTCGCGATCTGGCCGTTGATGCTGTTGCGGCTGGCCGGCGCGAAGATCGTCTTCGTCTGCCACGATCCCGAGCCCCATTCCTGGAGCTTGCCCGCGTCCTGGCGATGGCTGGAGCGCGCGGGCTATCGGGCGATCTACGGCTGCGCCTCGGTGATCGTCGTGCTGTCCGAAGCGGGCCGGGGGCCGCTGGTCCGGCTGTTCGACGTGCCCGCCGGCAAGATCGTGGTGTCGCCGCACGGCGCCTTCGACGTGCCCGCCGCGGGGCCTGCGCCGGGCTCCAACACGCTGCTGGCCTTCGGCACGATCCGTCGGAACAAGCAGGTCGCCCTGGCGATGGAGGCGGTCATCGCCGCGCGGGCGGCCGGCTGCCCCGTCCGCTTGATCGTCGCGGGGGCCAAGGATCCCAACGATCCCACCTATCTCGACGAATGCCGGGCGATCGCCGCGCGCTGCCCCGACGGCCTGATCATGGAAACGGGCTTTGTCACGGACGAGCGTGTCAACGAACTCCTCGCGGCCTGCGACGCCCTGCTGATGCCCTACACCGATTTCAACTCGCAGAGCGGCGTGGCCGTGATCGCCGGCATGGCGGGCCGGCCGGTCATCGCCGCTCCGGTGGGCGGCATCGCCGACCTGATCGCCGCGGGGCTGGCCGCGGTCGAGATTCCCACGCCCGTCGACCTGGACGGCGTCACCCGGTCGATCCTGGCCTTCTACGCCACGCCCAGGGCGGAATGGGCGGACCGCGCGGCCCAGGGTCGCGTCCTGCTGAGCCAGGCCCTGGCCTGGCCCCGGATCGGTCGGCAGCTGGCCGGGCTGTTCGACTAGGGCGGGCCGCGCCGTTCAGGGTTTGCAAATGAAGTCGCGCAGCCGGTCCGTGAAGCTGGCCGGCGCGTGAGGCGGCAACTTCTGCGAGCCCGTCAACTCGGCCAGACGCGTCAGATGCTCGATCAAGCCGAGCTCGTCGGACGCGACATAGATACCGGGCACGGCCTTGAAGCGCTCGGCGGTCGCCAGTTGGTGGCCGTTGCGATGTTCGCCGCGCACGTGATCACGGGGCATGATGATGATTGGCTTGCCGTATTCCAACGCGGTCAGGATCGACCCCATGCCCGCATGGCTGATCATGATCGTGGCGTTCAACTGGAGTTCGCGGAAGGCTTCGGGGGCGAGAAACGGAAAAGCCTTCAGCGAGCGAGGCGCGTAGGTCGAGGGCCCGATCTGCGCGACCACGTCCGATCGCCCGGTCGCGATCGCCCAGTCGTCGACCGTGCGCACCAGCCTGTCGAACGGAAGTTGGGTGCCTACGGACAGCAGTATCAAATGACCGACCCGAAGCATTGCACGTCCGGATAGGCGTCCGTGAGGTGAGGCCACTGGGTCAGGCACAGATCCACATGCTTGCGCACGAGGCGGCCGGACAGGGAGAGCTTCTCCGAATTGGCGATGCTGTCGATCCAGACGGTCCGGGCCCCCAGCAGCTTGCCCAGCCGCACGGCGAAGACGCCGGGCGCGGCGCCCGTGGTCACGATGGTGGACGGCCGGAACTTCAGCACGATGAACAGCAACTGCGCGAACATGATCACCAGCGCCACAGGATTCGTCTGGGAGCCGTCCCTCACCACGGCGACCGGCCGCTCGCCGCAGGGCGCGCGCGCGCCCTTCAGCGTCGTAACGCACTGCGCGTCGAAACCCTCGAAGGCTGCGGCCAGCCGCGAGAGCTGGACCCAATGCCCCCCGGCGGACGCCACGAGGAGAAGTCTTGGCGCCGTCATGGTCGCAGGGGCCTTGCCGGGCTTGATCGGCCCAACCTAAACCCTGCCTCCGCACGCAGCGGGCGGTCGATCATGGCCTCATCATTCCCCAAAAGGTTTCTGCGGATCGGACGCCAAGCCTTCCTGCCGGCGAATATAAGCAAGGCTCGACCTTAAGAAATGCCATTGAAACATTTTGGCTCAAAATTGAGGCCATGCACGCTTCACGACCCCAAAAAATAGCATTCTTTATCGTCCCCAAACGTGTAATGCCCCGGTTTACACGCTGAGGGCTGCCCAAATCGCCATCCAGACCCTTTGAAGCCGAGATAGACACGACCGAACACATCCTTGTCTGCATCCATGGCGACGACTTCATCAAGCGCACCGACGGGAAATTCGCCGATCCGCACCCAGCTCACCGCATTGTCTACCGATCGCCATACACCGTAGCGACCGTCAATCCGCCCCGTAACATAAATGGCCGGATAATCCCGTTCGGGCGCGGCCTTGCCGAAGGCGATGTCGTGTACTGCTTGCACCCGGCGCAGCGCGGTCCAGGTCCGACCGCCGTCGACGGACCGCCGAAGGGCCGTGTCCCCCGGGCCGGACACGCCCGAAGTGAAGAAGAGCTGACCCGCCTGGCCGGGAACGACCCTGAGCTTGGCGCTGTAGCGGCTGCCCGGCGCGATCTCGCCCTTGTAGACCCTCGACCAGTCCGCGCCGCCGTTACGGGTAAGCCACAGGCCGGTGAGCCCCGGGTTGAGGCCGTCGCCGCTGTGGACCAGGTAGAAGGTCCGAGCCAGCACCTTGTCGGCGGCCAGGGTCTTGCGGTGGAAGTAGTAGTCGGCGTGCGAACCGGTGTTGGGCGGCCGCTCGCCGGGCAGGACCACGCGCCGCCAGGTCCGCCCCATGTCCATCGTGTAGAAGGGCGAACGATTGTGGGTGGGCGCCCAGACGATATTGCGCGCGTCGTCGGCCGCGACCGCGATGGCTCCAAACGCCATGCGCCATGGATCGGACAAGGTCGTCCCGGGCGGTTGCGGCAAGGTCGCGAACTTCGACCAGGTCTGGCCGCCGTCCTCGCTATAGCCGGCGAGCACGGCGTCGCCGTCCTCCGAACAGCAATCGGTGCGGGTGTCCGAGGCGTTCGTGACGAAGAAGCCGGGCTGGGCCGGCGTCCAGTCCAGCTGCTGCGCGGCGATCAGCACCCGCTCCTTGGGGCCGTAGCTCGTCGAAAAGCGCTCCAGATCGTCGCGCCGATGGATGCCGAAATCCCAGGCCGCGAACAGCGGCAGCTGGCCCGGCGCGGCGCTGACGTCGTTGGCGACCAGCTCCTCAATGCCCCGGGCCTGGCTTTCCCAGGTGATGTTTCCCAGCGGCCAGGCGATATCGCCGAAATAGACGCCCGTGCCGGCGGCGTTCCAGATCCGGCCTCGAATGACGGGATCGAACACCACTTGGCCGGTGGCGAAGAAGCCCTTGTCGGCCACGCGCAGCCAGGGCGGGTCGCCCTTGCCGACCCGCGCGCTGGTCAGGACGCGAGACCACCGCAGGCCGCCGTTGTCGCTGCGGATCGCGTGACCGCCTTCGTCGAAGACATAGATCGATCCGTCGGCCGGATTGACGGCGACGCTGCCGAACGGCGCCGGGGCCACGCCGGCCGCCCGCGTAAGGTCCTCCCACGCCCCTCCCGAGAACTTCCAGATCTTCTTGTGATCGTGGTCGACGCCGTAGAACGCTCCGTCGGGGCCGAAGGCGCCTTGGCGCAGGCTGGCCGGCTGGGGGTCCCTCGGCGAGACGAGGGGCGTGAAGCTTCGGCCGCCGTCGAGCGAGCGCGCGACCCCGCCTCCGGCCGACGCCACCCAGACCTGCGCGCCATCCGGCGAGAACCACACGACCAGTCCGGGCCTGGGTTCCGGCGCCGCGCGGCCCGGGCCAAGCCCTCCAGGCGCCGTCGCGATCCTGGTCCAGTCGCGGCCGCCATTTTCCGATCGCCACAATCCGTCGTTCGGCGTGCCCAGGAGCACAAGGTCCGGATCCCGGGGCGAGACGCCCATGAACGGGCCATAGTGCCGAAAGGGGCTGTTGGCGTCGAAGGTCACCAGCGGCAGGCTGGTTCGAACGAAGCTGCGCCCGCGGTCGTTCGAGCGGTACACCCCGCCGTGGATGGCCATGTAGATCCGATCCGGATCGGAGGGCGCGACCACGGCTTCATAGACGCCCTCGTTCAGCGTCATCGGCTTGTGATCCTCGGATGGCATGCTCGCCGTCGTGACCAGTTGAAGCCAGCGGTTCGTCTCGGGCCGCCAGAGATAGGCGCCATAGACGTCGGTTCTGACGATCCGGGTCAAACCCCTGGCGTCGGCGCTGTACCCCGTGATGAAGCCTCCCCCGCCGATCGCCACGGGACGCCAAGCGTAGGCCCGGGCCGTCGCCTCGGCCACTGGCGGCGCGAGGGCCCTGGCCGGAACCTCCCCGGGTCCCGCCGACTGGTCCGCGGCCAACGCCAGAAGAGCGAGGACGAACGCCGAAAGCATCATGCAACTCCTGAACACATTCCCCCCTGAACCCCCGAGCGGGTCTTGGTCGAGACTGTACATCAGCCCACCGCCTACAGGCTTTTCCCAGTCGTCGGTCAACGGAACGCCGCGGCAAGCTGCACTGTTACAGAACCTACACGGCGCCCAGCGCGTAGGCGCTTTTCTATTTCGGGGCCCCGGGCGCCAGAATCCTGACGCGCTTGTTGTCCAAACTTGGTTGACTTCGTTTTTACCCCTTCGCTTGCGTTCGGGGGGTGTGCTAGTGGAGCCCGGTTTGGCGCTCGCCATGCATGAGATCGAAAAACAGAGAAACGCTTTCGAAAGGTGGGTTGTGAACTATGCATCCACTATCAGGAAGTGGCTCACGCCTTCACTGCGTATTTGTTCACATCGACTAAACGCAGCCCTTTAGAAATGGATCTGGCGAAGATTAATGGAAAACAGTGTTGATACGCAGCCGCAGACGAGCCGCGCCCGCGGGTCTTCTGGCGAGACCATCGATGTTGAACGCCTGATCGCCGCATTCCGGCGTCGCTTGTGGCTGTTCCTGGCCGTGGCCGGCGTGATCGCCGCGGCCCTGCTGTTCGTGATGCTTCGGCAAACGCCGATGTACACGGCGACCGCCAATGTCATGATCAACACGCGTACGGAGAAGGTCGTCGATTCCCAGGCGGTCCTGTCCGGCCTGACGGCGGACACCGGCACGGTGGACACCGAGGTCGAGATCCTCAAGTCTCCCCAGTTGGCCGCAACCGTCGTCGACACTCTCAAGCTCGACAAGGATCCGGAATTCAACGCCGCCCTCCAGTCGCCGGGCCTGATCGGCAGCATCCTGGGCGGCAAGAAGGCCGCGACCGAACGCGCCGCGCCCGGCGCGGCCGAAGCCGAGAAGCAGGCCGTCATCGCCGCGGTCGGCAAGCAGCTGACCGTTCGTCGCGTGGGCCTGACCTACTCGATCACGATCAGCTTCCAGTCGACGTCGGCCATGAAGTCCGCCGCGATCGCCAACGCCTTCGCCGACGCCTACATCCGGTCGCAGCTGACCGCGAAGTTCGACGCCACTCGCCAGGCCAACAGCTTCCTGAACACCCGCCTGGACACCCTGCGCACCCAGCTGCAGGAGGCCGACGCGGCCGTCTCCAACTACCGCGTCGCCAACAACCTGCTCAGCTCGGAAGGCACCACGCTCACCGAGCAGGAAATCTCCGCCTACAACCAGCAACTGGCCCAGGCCCGCGCTCAGCAAGCCGAGGATGAGGCTCGCCTGCGCACCGCTCGCGCGCAGCTGGCCGCCGGCTCCAACGGCGACGACGTCGGCGAAGCCCTGAGCTCCCAGGTCGTGCAGAACCTGCGCGCCCAGCGCGCGGTGGTCAGCGGCCGCGTGGCCGAGATGTCGGGCCGCTACGGCGACCGCCACCCCGACATGGTGCGGGCCCAGCGCGAACTGGCCGACATCGACCAACAGATCCAGGCCGAAATCCGCCGCATCGTCTCCAACCTCGAAGCCCGCGTCCGCGTCTCCCAGCAGCGTACGGCCTCCGTGGAAGCCAGCCTCGGCGGCGCCCGCGGCACCCTGGCCGCCAACAGCGCGGCCTCGGTCCACCTGAAGGAGCTCGAGGGCAACGCGGAAGCCGCCCGCAACGTCTACCAGAGCTTCCTGGACCGCTATAAGCAGACCGGCGCTCAAGAAGGCGTCGAACAGGCTGACGCCCGGGTCGTGTCCCACGCCGTTCCGCCTTCCCGCCAGAGCTCGCCCAACGTGATGCTGGCCCTGGCGCTGAGCGTGATCGTCGGCGCCGGCGCGGGCCTGGCGGCGGTCGTCATCGCCGAGATCATGGACGCTGGCCTGGCGACCTCGGATGATGTCGAACGCAAGATCGGCCTCGCCAGCATCGCCTCGATCCCCCTGATGTCGTCGGTCGCCGAAGCGAACGAACGCGGCATCCAGCCGATCGACTACGTCCTTCGCAAACCCCTGTCCGGCTTCGCGGAGGCCTTCCGCTCGCTGCGCACCTCGATCCTCTACGCGGTGCCCGGCCAGCAGGGTAAGATCGTGGTCCTGACCTCCGCCCTGCCGGGCGAAGGCAAGACCACCACCTCGATCTGCCTGGCGCGCGTCGCCGCCCAGGCCGGCAGCAAGGTGCTGCTGCTCGATTGCGACCTGCGCCGCCGCGCCGTCACCCGCACCCTGGGCCTGACGCCGGAAAAGGGCCTGGCCGAGGTGCTGCACGGCACCGCGGCGCTGGAGAGCGCCGTGCTGCTGGACCAGGCCTCGGGCGCCTACGTCCTGCCGCTGGCGCACACCGCCTCGTCCACCGAGGACGTCTTCGGCCTGCCGGCGATGGACCAGCTCCTGACCCGCGCCCGCGCCTCGTTCGATCTGATCATCCTCGACACCGCGCCGGTGCTGGCCCTGGCCGACACGCGGATCCTGGCGGGCAAGACCGACCTGGTCGTGCTTCTGGCCCGCTGGCGCAAGACCCCGGCCCGGGCCATCGGCGCCTCGGTTCGCCTGCTGCAGCAGGCGAACGCCCAGATCGCCGGCGTGGCCCTGACCCAGGTCGACATGAACGCTCAGTCCAAGCACGGCTACGGCGACGCCGGATACTACTACGACGAGTATAAGAAGTACTACGCGAGCTAGAACGCCCGCAGATCTTTCGGGAAAGCCCGCCACCGTCTGGTGGCGGGCTTTTCTTTTGCCTCGTTGATCAATTTTCTTAAATATTACCCGGCATTAAGCATACGAATTTACCAGGAGTTGAAGTCGACAGATGAAAGTGCGCCAACAAGGAGCACCTTCCGATGTTGACGCCGCGCACCCTGCAACGATGCTTTAAGCTCTTCTTCGCCATTGCGTTCGCCAGCCTGCTGGTCGTGATGCTGGGCCCGTTCCAGGACCTCGAATTGCGGTTCGGCTTCACCGACAAGGAAGCCCACGCCATCGCCTTCTTCGCGGTGACCAACGCCCTGTTCATCATCGCTCCCCGTCGGCGGCGAACCGACCTGGCCGTGGTCGCCGCGGCGTTGGGCCTGGCCATCGAACTCCTGCAAGGGCTGACCGGCCGCGAGATGTCGCTCGCCGACTTCATGGCCGATGCGGCGGGGATCACCGCGGCCGTTCTGCCCGGCATGGTCGAGCGCCTGCGCCATCAGCTTCGCGTCCATCCCGACCTCAGCGTCCGGCAACTGCGGGCGATGGACAGGCGCAAGCGTCGTCGTCGCCGTCCCGCCCCCGAGGTTCAGGACGCGGCCTCCTCGGCCAATCCGGCCTGACCGGCGCCACTCCATCTCAAGCCGGCGACGCACCAACGTCGCCGGCTTTTTTATTGCGCCCAAATAGCCAAGCTTATTAACTAGCTTATTTTGCCTAGGGGAAATCCCTTACTTAGTTTACCGGGAATTTACTATAACCGTATACTTACATTTACCCATTTATCTACGGCCGTTATTATCATTTAGTTGCGATATTCGATCCCGAACAGGGGATGAATATCCATGCGCCATCGGTCCGCCCTCAGCCTCCTGGCTTTTGCGTTCGCGCCCGCCCTCGCCATCGCGGCGCCGATGAAGGTCGCGCCGCCCATGCCCCTGGGCGCCCCTACCGCGGCGCCGATCGGCTTCACCGACCTCTGCCAGCGCCAACCCATCGAGTGCGTGGACGGCATCCGTGGCGGCGACATCGACGCCGGCCAGGCGGCCAAGCTCGCGGAGGTCCGCCAATGGGCCGGCCAGGCCCGCTGGGCCGCCGTGTTCGGACGCACGACCGCCGAACTCAGCGAAGCCCCCGCCTCGGCCTCGGCCTATCCGAGCTATATCAGCCGCCCGCTCGCGCCGCGATCGAGCGTCACGTTGTTCAGACCCGTCGCGCCCACCTTGGTGGACGACGAGGCGATGGAAGAAATGGACCCGACGGTCGTCGACGCCCCGGTCTCGCCGGTCGAGGATGAGCCGGCGCCGCCGATCGTCAGCCAGTTGAGCGACCGCGAGCTGCAGCGCATCAACACCCAGATCAACCGCTCGATCCGCCGCTCCGACGACTACGCCGCCTATGGGCGCGCCGACTACTGGGCCGCCGGCGTCGACCACGTCAGGCGCGGTGACTGCGAGGACTACGCCCTGGCCAAGCGGCGCGCGCTGATCGAGGCGGGCGCTCCGGGCGAGGCCCTGTCGATCGCCATCGTCCGCACCTTCCGCGGCGAAATGCACGCCGTGCTGCTGGTGGCCACCCCCCAGGGCGAAGTCGTGCTCGACAACCTGTCGCCCTGGATCCTGCCTTGGAACGAAGCGCCCTATCAGTGGCTGGACCGCCAGGCGCCCGGCGCGCCCACCCAGTGGGTCCATGTCGGCGTGGGCATGCGCTCCTAGAGCATCGAGCCGGCCTTCCGCGGAAACGGCGGCGAACAAGACCCTGGGCAGGCCGCGCTCCGATGTCGCGCGGCCTGCCTAGACGCGCGCGCGACGCGACAGCTGGTGCTCGCGCCAGCTGATGAACAGGGTCGAGGCCACGACGATCGCCGCGCCCGCCAGCACCGCCGGGCTGGGCGTCTCATGGAACAGCGCCAGGCCGGCGACCACCGCGAACACCAGGCGGGTATAGTCGATCGGCGCCATCACCGCCGCCTCGCCAGCCTGCATGCCCTTGATGTAGCAACCCTGGGTCAGGGTCCCGATCACGCCCATCAGGGCCAGCAGCCCCAGGTCCGGCAAGCTTGGCCAGCGCCAGACGAACAGGGCCGGCGGGATCGAGAAGGCCAGGCCCAGACCGGCCGCATAGACCAGCAAGGTGAAGGGCGAATGGTCGCGGGTCATCACCTTCATGCCGGTGACGGTCAGGGCGAACAGCAGCGCCGAGGCCAGGGCGGCGGCCTGCGGCCAACCCAGCCCGTGGGCCGCGTCGCCGCCGCCGGGCCTCAGCATGATCAGCACCCCGACGAAACCGACCAGGGCCGCGCCGATGCGCAGAGGTCCGACGGGTTCGCCCAGCACCAGCGCCGCCAGCGGAACCAGCCACAGGGTGCGGGTGAACGACAGGGCGTTGGCGTCGGCCAGGGGCAGTTCCTGATAGGCGTAGAAGGCCAGGATCATCGCCAGCACCCCGGCGCTGGACCGGAAGACCAGGATGCCCGGCCGCGTGGTCCGCAAGGCGCCGCGCCAGTCGCGGGCCACCAGCGGCAGCAGGATGATCGCGCCCGCCAACTGCCGGTAGAAGGCCTGCAGCGCGGCCGGATAGCCGCTCCCCAGGAACTTGATCAGGATGGTCATGGCCGTGAACAGAACCGCCGAGGCCAGCATCCACAGCGCGCCGCGCAGGTTGGGCGTGAGCCGGGCCCCGAGCGCCGGGCCGCCCCCGATCAGGCTCACGGACCCACCTTCATCGGTCCGCCTTCACTGGCCCTGCGAGGCGATCAGCGCCGCCCGCATCTGCTCGGCCTGTTCGGGGGTTATCCCCATGGCCGACAGCAGCGGCGAAGGGGCGGCGTGGTCCCAGGCATGCCGGCCGCCGATCGTGACGCCGCCGTCGACCACGATGTGCGTGCCGGTCACGAATTCGGAATCGTCGCTGGCCAGATAGAGCGCCGCGCGGGCGATGTCGTCGGGCAGGCCCGCCTTGGGGATCGGCTGGATCTTCGGCCCGACCTCGGCTACCCGGGCGGCCATCTGGTCGGCGACCTCGCGCGGCAGGCCCATCGACGCCCCGAAGATCGAGGTGGCGATCAGGCCGGGGCAGATGGCGTTGACCCGGACCTTCAGCGGCGACAGCTCGGCCGCCGCGCACCGGCTCATATGGATCACCGCCGCCTTGGCCGTGGAGTAGGCCAGCGGCCCGAAACCCGCCTGGAGACCGGCGATCGAGGCGGTATTGATGATGCTGCCGCCGCCGCGCTTCAGCATCAGGGGCAGGGCGTGCTTCATGCCCAGCACCGGTCCGCGCAGCAGCAGGGCGAAGGTGGCGTCCCAGCCCTCGGCGGTCATGTCGGCCACGCCATTGGGCGCCCCGCCATGGCCGGCGTTGTTGAACAGGATGTCGAGGCCGCCGAAGGCGTCCTGGGCCAGGGCCAGGGCAGCGGCGACCTGGCTTTCGTGGGTCACGTCGCAGGGGGCGAAGCGGACCTGGCCGGGGAAACGCTGCTCCAGCATCTCGCCCTTCTCGATCTGCAGGTCGGCGGCGACGACCTTCGCGCCGTGGGCCGCGAACAGCTCCACCGTTCCCAGCCCGATGCCCGAACATCCGCCGGTGATCACCGCAACCTTGCCGTCCAGACGTCCCGCCATGCCGCCGCTCCCTTTGGCCGCGCGCGGCCTCTGGAAGGCGGGCCGCTGCGTCAGGCGCGGCTATCCTGGCGCGGCGGGACGCGCCTGGCCAGGACTAAGTGAACAGCGTTCAGGCTTGCTGGCTGGCCGGCGACGGCTGAGGCCGGTTGAACACCAGGTTGAACAGCAGCCAGATCGCGCAGGGCAGCAGGACGACCGCCCAGGCCAGGACGAGCCCGGCCAGGCCAAAGATCGCCGCGACGCGTTGCGCGATATTGGGCCGCTCGGTCTTTCGGTGAGGCGACGGCATGTAGATTTTCAGGCTCATTGTCCCCCCAGAACATCAGAGCGCGCCAAATCCGAGGCTCGCACATACTCCGCGCGAGCATCCGGAATTTTACTGGAAACGGCCTGTCGCGCCAAGGCGCGACGCACATCCCGCAAGGCCGGACCCATCAGGTGCCACGGTTCTACGCAATACCGGGTGAACAGGCGCCGCGGATCGACCACCAGCCGGAACAGCCACTCCATGCCCACCTGCCCCATCCAGCGGGGCGACGGACGCTGGACGCCGGCCTCGTAGTCGAACGCGCCGCCGACCGTGAAGGTCACGCAGGGACCCAGCCTGGCCTGGTTCTCCAGAACCCAGATCTCCTGGCGCGGCATGCCCATGCCGACCAGCACGATGTCGGGCCGATAGGCGTTGATCGCGTCGACCACCGCCTGGTTCTCGGCCGAGCCGGAGGCGACATCGAAATAGCCATGATGCGTGCGGATCCGCGCGCCCGGCCAGTCTTCCTGGATCCTCGCGGTCGCCTTCTCGCCGACCCCCGGGGCGCCGCCGACGAAGAACACCTTCCAGTTTTCCTGGATGGCCCGCTCCCAGAAGGCGTCGCGCCAGTCCAGATAGGTGCAACGATGGAAACGGCGGCTGGCCCGGCCGACGATGCGCGCCCAAAAGATCAGCGGCACGGAATCGACCTCGATCAGGTCGGACCTGGCGAAGAACTCGGCGATCTTCTCGTCCCTGCGGATCAGATACAGGCTGTGCAGGTTGTGATTGGCCACCACGGCGCTTTCGCGCGCGGCGATCTTGCCGGCCACGAAGTGGAAGACTTCCTCTGGACGGACCAGGTCCATCGACCCGCCGAGCACTTGCACGCGCTCTTCGGGACGGCGGCTCATGCGGAAGTTCTGACGCACCTCTGGAGAGCTGGCGTCTCTCGCTGGAAGAAACATCTTACCCGACTCCGACGATTTGGAGCACAGGTCTACAGGAATAGGCTTAGCCTTTCCCCAAGAAGGATGATTAGCGAGACTTAACCTTGAAAACACCCATTCAAGAACAGTTCACCATTTAAGCAACTGACGACGCAGGCGGACCGGGCTCTCGGGACATCGCGATTCAACACAATCTCCGGTTCGCCTGTGTCGCGTTGTCGCGGATTATTCGTTGACGACCACGACCTTCCCCATGGCCTTGCGGCTGGCCAGGTGAGCGATCGCGTCGCCCGCCTTGGCCAGGGGGAACCGCTCGGAGACGTAGGGCCGGATCTTGCCCGCGGCATAGAGATCCATCAGCTCCTGGACGTTCCGGGCGTGCCCCTCGGGATCGCGGGCCACCGCCGCGCCCCAGAACACGCCCACGATGTCGCACGACTTCAGCAGGGTCAGGTTCAGCGGGATCTTCGGTATGCCGGACGGGAAGCCGATCACCAGGAACCGGCCGTTCCAGCCGGCCGCGCGGATCGTGGCTTCGGAATAGTCGCCGCCGACCGCGTCATAGGCCACGTCCCAACCGCCGGGACCACAGGCGTCCTTGATCAGGGTCGCCAGGGCCTTCTGGCCGTCCTTGTCGAAGGGGCCGCGCGGATAGACCACGCCGGCGTCGGCGCCATGGCGGATGGCCAGGTCCACCTTCTCCTGGCTGGAACAGGCGGCGATCACCCGGGCCCCGGCCGCCTTGCCCAGTTCGACCGCCGCCAGCCCCACGCCGCCCGCCGCGCCCAGCACCAGCAGGGTCTCGCCGGCCTTCAGGCGGCCGCGGTCCTTCAAGGCGTAGTACGAGGTGCCGTAGGTCAGGATGAAGGCGGCCGCCTCGTCGAACGGCATGGCGTCGGGGATCGGCGTGCAGCGCGCGGCGTCCAGCGCCACCTGCTCGGCCATGCCGCCCCAGCCGGTCGAGGCCAGCACCCGCTGGCCGACCTTCAGCGCCGTGACGCCCTCGCCCACCGCCGTCACGAGGCCCGACACCTCGCCGCCCGGCGCGAAGGGCCGCTCGGGCTTGAACTGGTACTTGTCCTCGATGATCAGGACGTCCGGATAGTTGACGCCGCAGGCCTTGACCTTCAGCACCACCTGTCCGGGACCGGGAACGGGGTCGGGCAGGTCTTCCAGCACCAGGGTCTCGGGTCCGCCGACCACCTTGCTGAGCACCGCCTTCATCTCGCCTCTCCCTGCGTTTGTCTTTAAGAGCGGGCCGGACGCTAGCGCACGCCGGACGGCCAAGGAAGCAGAATGTCAAACAAACGTTTTACCCTGGCCCTGCACGGCGGCGCGGGGGCCAAGCGGGGCCACGACTACGGCGCCGAACTCGCCCATATGCGCGGCCTGGTCGAGGCGGCGCGCGAGCGGCTGACGGCGGGGGCCAGCGCCCTGGACGTGGCCGTCGAGACCGTGGTCGCCCTCGAGGCCTCGGGTCTCTACATCGCCGGCAAGGGCGCTTCGCCCAACGCCGACGGCGAATATGAGCTGGACGCCAGCCTGATGGACGGCGCCACCCTGCGCGCCGGGTCGGTGGCCGCCCTGCAAGGCTTCGAGAGCCCCATCCTGGCCGCCCGCGCGGTGATGGAGAGGACGCCGCACGTGATGCTGGCCGGCGAGGGCGCCATGGCCTTCGCCCGCGAGCAGG
Organism: Caulobacter sp. GW821-FHT09A05; assembly: GCF_059418465.1. Lineage (NCBI taxonomy): Bacteria > Pseudomonadati > Pseudomonadota > Alphaproteobacteria > Caulobacterales > Caulobacteraceae > Caulobacter > Caulobacter sp. GW821-FHT09A05. The sequence goes on along the minus strand of NZ_JBWKPX010000006.1, from coordinate 56,594 downwards.
GCCTGAAGGCGATCGCCGATCCTGAGACATGGTTCACCCATGCCGGCACCTTCGAGGCCAATCACGCGCCGGATGTCCTGCCGACCGGCACCGTCGGCTGCGTGGTCCGGGACGCCGAGGGGCGGCTGGCGGCGGCGACCTCGACGGCCGGGGTGTTCGGCAAGCTGCCGGGCCGGGTCGGCGACTCGCCCGTCATCGGGGCCGGCGCCTGGGCGGACGGTCATGCGGCGGTGTCCTGCACCGGCCAGGGCGAATACTTCATCCGCACCGCGGTGGCCGCCCAGATCGCCCATCGGGTGCGGTTCGGCGGCGAGAGCCTGGAGGCCGCCGCCCAGGCCGCCATCCAAGGCGTGGCGGACCTTGGCGGCCACGGCGGCCTGATCGCCGTGGATCGGGACGGCGAAGTGGCCATGCCGTTCGCCTCCAGCGGCCTCAAGCGCGCGGCCCTACTGCCCGACGGGACGATCGTGGCCGAGGCGTTCTAGGTCCCGTCGCGGGGAAGGCGTCGCGCATACGCCCCTCGGCGTATCCGAACGACACGCCCGCCACGCGGACGAGGCCGGAAAATTCACCTCGCGGGCGAAGCCTGGCCCATTCTGGCGCCGCCCTTGCGTCGAGCCCCTTCGGTGCAGCGCGAGAAGGGCCGAACAATGCCTCGTTTTCATTTCGAAGCCCAGGGTTCAGAACGGTTCGCCGACCCCGAGGGCATGGTGCTGAGGAACCTGGCCGCCGCGCGCCTGGAAGCCGCCCGGCTCGCGGCGGCCCTGGTGCGCGACTATCCCGAGGTGTTCACCGAGCCAAGAAGCTGGCGCATGTGCATCCTGGACGACGACGGCAATACGCTCGAAGCCCAGCCGTTCGATGCGCTCGATCTCAAGCCGAACGCGAACGACGACTGACCGCATCGCCCGGGCGATCGGTCGAGGACCGCGGCGATAGAAGTCTGGCCAGGTCGTGCGCAAGATCGGCCTGCCGGCCCGGGTCGAGAACCGAAAGCAGTTGGCTTTCAACGGCCTCGACCTCCGCGCTGACCCGACTGGCCAAGGCGCCGCCGTCGGGAGAAACCCGCACGATCACCGCGCGGCGATCGCCAAGCAAGGCGGAACGGATGACGCAGCCCCTGGCGATCAGGCCGTCGACGGTGCGGGTCAGGGACGTGCGGTCGATGGCGCTGGCCTGGGCCAGCTCGGTCATGCTGCACTCGCCGCGCTTCCGGAGCGTCCCAAGCGCCATCCATTGGGTGAGGTTGAGGTCGTGGTGCCCGAGAACCTCGGTCACCAGCGCCCTTCGGTGTTGCTCGACGCGGTAGAGCAGATCGGTCAGGGCGGCGACGGTGGTCACGATCGCGATCATCTCCGTGGAGAGTCTCCAGAAAGCCATCGCGAGTGGGCGACATTGGGGCGCGGCCCCGGCGACGAGGCGCCGAAATCTCCCACCTGGCGACCGGAGCTTCAGCGTCTCAAGTCTGGACATGCCAAGCGTGGCCGTGCCGTCCTTGCACGCCGCAGCTTTCGTCCGCCCCCCGCGTCGGTCCGCATTGGCAACCTGGCGATCTATCGTGAAAGCTGAACCGCGTCGCGCCCCGCGCGGCGCTGTCCGCCTCCGTTCCCGACCAGGACGCCCTAACCCTTTCAATTGTAAACAATTGTGCTTCTCGAAAAAGAAACGTAAAAATTGCAAAGTTAACCATGGCCAAGATCGCCAACGTCATGCAAAAGTAAACCGTCGGATTAAGCTAGTATATGATTTGTTGAAGGAGGCCCGCATGCAAGCGCTATGCGGTCGATTACTTGGCGCGGCCGATTTGATAAACACGCCAGAAACCGCGGCGGCGATTTTCAAGCTTGCCGTGGCGACGAACGACTCCGAGTTTCTTCTACGGTCGCTACGGGTTCTGTCGCATTCAAAGGGCATGTCCGACGCGCTGGCCTGGTCGGGGATGCCTGGCGACTTGCCGCGCCGAGCGATTGAGAATGAGGGATTCACCCGGGTGCAGGCGCTGACCGAGGTCACCCGATGCCTGACCGCCCGTCTGGACGCCCCGGCCTCGACGATCGACTGAGCCGGGCGCGCCGGCGCCGAGTAGGCAAGCGCGGATGTTTTACGCCCACCACAACCCGTGATTTATCTCAACACGCGCGGCATGCGAAAATCAGCGTGACCCGCCATGCAAACGTTGCCTGTCGTCGAGTGGCAGGATGGATGGCGCGTCGAACAGGACGGCGAAGTCATCTTCGCCAGTCCGTTCGAAGAGCGGTGCTTCGTTTATGCCCTGGAAGCCAGCAGCCAGCTTTTCGAGGAAGGCGTCAGGGCCGAGGTCGCCCTTCGGCGCCTAGCCTGAAACCGCCGCGCCCGACACTCCGACCGTCACTCCGATGGACGCCTCCCCACCCTGCGGGACTCACCGGCCAGTAGCCAGGGCAAGCCGCACGATAGGGTGATCGCACGGCTTGCTCCGGATCCTTGTCGTCGCATCGCGCCTTGCGGAGAACCGGCCTCCGCTTTCCACGGCAGGTTCCGGCGGGAGGGCGAGGGCCCTCCCGCCAGGTCCTAGAACTTGCCGCGAACGCCGAACTTGATCGTCCGGCCGTTGAACTTGGCGTAGTCCATGCGCGTCTTGCGGCCATCGCCGTAGCGACCGCTGACGTCGTCGAAATAGTCCCAGGTCAGGGCGTTGGTGAGGTTCAGCGCGTCCAGGCGCACCTCGATGCTGTCGTTGACCTTGTAGGTGACGTTGCCATCGAGGAAGCCCGACCCGGCATGCCAGCGCTGCAGGTCCGAGCCGTTGTTGGTGGTCTCGATGATGTTCCTGGCCTTGTAGTTGTACGACAGGCGAAGGCCGAACGGACCTTTCTCGTAGTACCCCGTCAAACTGTAGGAGTACTTCGGCACCGTATTGACGTTGAGGATCTTGCCGGCCGTGGTCGTATAGTCGTAGCCGGACGTGTTGACGTGGGTGAAGCTGGCCAGGGCGCCCAGGCCGCTCCAGAAGCCCGGCAGGAAGTCGAACGACTGCTGGTAGGCCAGCTCGTAACCGTCCAGCTTGATCGAACCCTGGTTGTAGTAGGTGGCCAGGGTGATCGGCAGGTTAGGGTCGACCTTGCCGGTCGCCGGATCCTGGAAGATCGGCGCCAGGGCGGTGTCGGGCAGCCCCAGCGACGAGAACGGCACGGTGGTCGTGGTCGACACCGTGGTGTCCTTGAGTTCCTTCCAGAAGAACCCGGCGCTTAGGATCCCGCCGCGCCCGAAGTACCACTCCAGGCCCGTGTCGTAGTTGGTCGAGGTCTGCGGCAGCAGGTCCGGATTCCCCGAAGTCGCGCGGGTGTCGTAGATGTTCGGGATGACGGTGTTGGCCGCGATGATCGACAGCGACGCCCGCGTGATCGTCTTGCCCCATGACCCCCGCCAGATCAGCTTGTCGGTCAGGTCGTAGGCGAAGCTGGCCGACGGCAGGGTGTTCTCGTACGAGCCGTCCGCCTGGTTGGGCACGTAGGTCGTCACCGCCCCGTTGGTCTGGCGCAGATAGTTGTCGATGTGGGTGCTGGTCTCGGAATAGCGCACGCCGGCGTTGACCCGCAGTTCGCGATCGAAGACCTGGCCCTTGAGGTCGGTCTGCAGGAAGGCGGTCTTGACCTCCTCCTCGGCCCCGAAGCTGGCGTTGAAATCGATCGGCGTGGCCCTGGCCGTGCCGATCGGATCGAAGGTGTTCATCATGTAGTCGCGGCTGAATGTCGCCCATTCCTGGGGATAGCCCGCCCCGATCACCAGGTTGTCGAGCGGAACCTCGTGCAGCATCTGTGAGCGCAGTCCGGCGGCGCCGATGGCGTTGACCTTGGCGGTTCCGGCCGCCGTGGCGTTGCGCTTGCTGGTGTCCTTCTGGGTCGAGACGTAGGAGACGCCGCCCTTCAGGTGGCCCTCGATACCAAACAGGCCGTAGTCGTAGTCGGCGAAGATCTTGACCGTCTTTTCCTTGTCGATCTCGCGCCGCCAGTCGAAACCGACGCCGAAATCCTGGTAGTTGTTGGGGTTGGTGAAGTCGACGCCGGGCGCCGACAGGGCCGGATAGACGTGGTCGTCGGTGTAGTCGATCGTCGAGGTCACGCCATAGAGGTTGGAGACCAGGCGGTTGCCGGTGAAGAACGCGTCGCTCTTGCTGAGGCTGCCCTGAGCCGTCAGCTTCAGGCGGTCGGTGAACTGATAGCTGGCGTTGAACGAGACCATCTTGAACTTGGTCTCGGCGTTGTAGAAGTAGCTCTCGCCCAGATAGGACGTGTTGCCGAACGTGCCTTCCAGCAGGTTCGACTTCGGATCCAGGGTGACATTGATCGGCACCAGGCCGTTGTGTCCCGGCGCGCCCGGCTGGGCGGCGGTGTTGGTGGTCTTGGAGTTCCGGATCGGCAGGCCGAAGGTGTACTCGTCCAGCGAGTCCGTCAGCTTCGAATAGAGCCCGTCGAGGCTGACGTTCAGCTTTTCGTTCTGGTATTGCAGCGACCCGACCGCCCCGTCGCGCTTGCGGGTGTTTTCGCCGCCATAGTAGCGATAGAAGCGCGGCAGATAGCCGTTCTCGATCTGGGCGCGGGTCAGGCTCCCCGGATTATAGCGCGGATCGGCGAAGTCCAGCGTCACCGCGAACGGCCCCTTGTTGGGCGACTGGCTGCCCAGGGCGTGGCTGTTGTAGCCGCCGGTGGCCTCGAAGCCCGAGCGGTTGTTGACGCTCTTGGAATGCGCCACGGCCAGCAGCGCGCCGAAATTGCCCCAGGTGTTGGAGAACAGCGCGAAGCCGGCCGGGTCCAGGTGCTTGGACTTGTCGTTGTAGGATCCCACGACCTGGTAGCGGATCGCGCGTCCCGGATGGTCGAACGGCCGCGGCGTCTGCAGATCGACGACGCCGCCGATCCCGCCCTCTTCCAGTTCGGCCAGAGGCGTCTTGTAGAAGTCCACGCGCCCGAACAGTTCGGAGGCGAAGACATCGTAGTTGAAGTCGCGCGACGAGCCGCCGACGTTGCTGGACGAGGTCGTGCGGACCGGCGCGCCGTTGATGGTGGTGACGTTGTAGTCCGAACCCAGGCCGCGGATCGAGATCCGCTGGCCTTCGTTCGAGGCGCCGTCGCGGCTCAGATAGACGCCCGGAATGCGCTGAAGGGCTTCGGCGACATTGGCCTCGGGGAACTTGCCGATGTCTTCGGCGACGATCGAGTCGCGAACGACGATCGCCTCCTTCTTCAGCCCCAGCGACTTCTGCAGGGAAGACCGGAAGCCCGTGACGACCACCTCGTCGACCGTGTCGCGAGCCGCGTCCCTGTTGGCCGCGGCGTCGCTAGCCGTGGCCGCGTCCTGGGCCCACGCCGCCGTGGCGGCGCCCATGCCCACGGCCAGAATGGTTGTCAGCAGCAGTTGCTTCTTCATGGTTCCCTCCCCTCGCGGCGCATTCTGGCCGCGCGAAATCCCCTCCCCGCTCGACGGGTCGAGGGGGCTGCCCGCCCAAGGGCGGCGCGTTTCAAAATCGAGAACAGACGCTGTCCGGGCGTCTAGGCGGTTGAGTTCCGCATCATCGGTCCTGCATGTTTCCTCACGGTCGAGCGTTTTCGCTTCTGACCCAAGGCGTAACACATAGCGAAGCGATGCAACACATATGGGAACGTCATTTGTATGATTTTTCAGGCGAAGGCCTGTTTGAGCGACCAATGTTGCGTGACAGCAACATGACGGCGAGCCTCAGGCGCGGAAAAGCGAGAGCTCTCCACCGGCCGCGCCCCCGAAAAAGGAGTCGGTCTCAGCGGTAGCCGAACTCGGCGCTGATCTTCTGGGTGGTTTCCTTGACGTAGGCCGCGATCGTCTCGATCCGGGCGTCATCCATGTACTGGGCGATCGAGGACACCGAGACGGCGGCGATGATCTTGCCGCCCATGTCACGGATCGGCGCGGCGACGCAGCGGATGTGATCCTCGTTCTCGTCGAGATCGAGCGCGTAGCCCAGGGCGCGGTACCGGCCCATGACCTCCAGCCACTGGCGAAGATCGTAGCGGTAGCGCGGGAAGACGGCGGCCTCGCGCAGGAAGACCTCGCGCAGGACATCCTCGCCCTCGTCCATCAGCAGCGCCTTGCCCAGGCCGGTGTGCCGCAGGGGTTGGCGCTCGCCGATGACGCAACGCACCTCGATGCGCCGCGTCCCGGGTATCTTGTCGATATAGTGCACCTGGTCACGGTCGAGAACGCCAAGGTTCACCGTGTCGCCGGTGTCGAGCGACAGCTGGCGCAGGTGGTCGTGGCTCACCCGGGTCAGGGTGATCTGCTGGGAGGCGGCGTAACCCAGCTCCAGCAGCTTGGTCCCCAGGGCGTAGCCTTCGCGAGGCGAAAAGGACAGGAAGCCCGCCTCGACCAGGGTCGAGGCCAGGCGATGGACAGTCGTCTTGTTCAGGTCCAGGGACTTGGCCATCTTGCCCAGGGTCGTGTCGCCCTTGGCGACCCGGCTGAGCACCTCCAGCCCCTTGAAAAGAGTCTGGGCTCCGGCGCTCGTGCGCGACGAGCCGGCCTCCTCCGCATCCGTGGGGACGATGTCCGTCATATCAACCATTCAGCGGGCGCCACGGCGACATTGCCACGAGCCGTACCGGATAGTGATACGACCCCGTGGACAAAATGCAATGACCGCCCAAGCTCGCCGTTCCGGTTCAGTAGTCGACAGCGTAGTCTTTCTGGAACGGCTGGCCCGCGAAGGCCAGCTTCTGGGTCCAGGCCTGGGCTGGCGCGGTCCAGAAGCTGTCGGACGCCGGGAGACCGAGGGCGAGGAAGCCCTCGGTGGTGATATACATGCTGCCGTTGTTCGAATACCAATCGCCCAGCGCCGGGTTATGCCCGGCGAAGCCGATGGTCAGGAAACCGCCCGGGGTGAAGTTGCTGGGCTGGTTGAACACCGCCTTGTGCGCGGCGACCAGGGCCGAGCGCACCTGCCCCTCGGGCAGCTTGGCCGGCAAGGCCTTGCGCCAGGCCAGCAGCGCCAGCGGCTGGAACACCGCGGTGCGATAGGTCAGCGAACGGCCGAACGGCGGGAAGGTCCCTTCGGGCGAGACGAACCGTTCCAGGTGTTCGCTATAGCGCTGGGCGCGCTTGACGGCCAGCTCGCGCCACTTGGTCAGGTCGTCCTTCCAGAACGGGGCCTTGTGGGCCTCCATGACCTCCAGCACCTGGATCATCATCGGGTGCATCACGAACGAGCCGTAGTAGTCGAAGTGGAAGGTCGACCCGTCCTTGATCCAGCCGTCGCCGATGTACCATTCGTCGATCATGCGCACGGCCGTATTGAGCCGCATCGGGTCCGACTCCTCGCCGATCTGCAGCAGGAAGGCCTCGTTCATCGCCGCGAACAGCAGCCAGTTGATGAAGGGCGGATTGACCCGGCGCAGGCCCTTGATCTCCTCGACGATCCGCGCCTTGGTCGTCGCGTCCAGCGGCTCCCACAGGGCCTTGGGCGCGCGCAGCAAAGCCTGGGTGAAATAGGCCGAATCCACCAGGGCCTGCCCGTGGCCGCGCCACAGCAGATAGTCCGAGCTCTTGGGATCCACAGCGTGGACGTAGCTCTGCAGCGCCTGTTCCGTCAGCCGCTTGCGGGCCTTGCCCTCGGCGGTGGCGTCCTCGGGCAGGGCCAGCCACGGCGACAGGCCCGAGATCATGCGGCCGAAGCATTCGAGATAGGCCACGCCGGACTCGCGGCCGTCCCAGGTGGGGCTGAGTTCCAGCGGAAAGGTCTTCCTCAGCTCGCCCTTGGACATCGCCGACAGCACCGGGCTGGCGATCTTTTCCAGCAGCCCGGCCATGTAGGCGCGGTCGTCGATCGGCGCGGAGGCCGGCTTGCCCGCGTTGGCCGCCCCGCCGCCTCCCAGGGACGCGGCGCCGACCAGCGCCGCCTTCATGAAATCGCGCTTGTGCATGGTCGCTCCCCTATCGTGCCGGCTTCAGGTCGAGGTCGGCCATCGCCGTCGCCGCCAGCAGGAAGGCGCCGACGCCGTAGAACTGGGTGTCGTCATAGCTGACGCTTTCCGGGCGATCCGAGACCGGCTGCACATAGCCGAACTTGCCGTCCGGATGCACCGCGCGCGTCAGGGCGATCCAGCCCTTCCGGGCGACGGGTTCGTAACCGGCGCGGTCGAGCAACCCGTTCTTGACGCCCCACGCCATGCCATAGGTGAAGAAGGCCGTGCCGCTGGATTCCGGCGGCGACGTGGCGGGATCGGACAACAGGGAGGGCGACCAGTAGCCGTCGGGCTTCTGGATCGCCTTCAGCTTGCCGGCCATTTCCTTGAACACCGTCTCCATCCGCGCGCGGTCCGGATCGCCCGGCGGCAACAGGGGGATGATGCGGGCCAGGCCGGCGAACACCCAGCCGTCGCCGCGGCTCCAGAACACCTTCTCGCCGTTCGGGCCGCGCCGGGTGAAGAACCGGGAGTCGCGATAGTAGAGGTGCTCCTCCTTGTCGTAGAGGAAGTCGGTGACGGCGGCGAATTCCTTGCGCGCATAGGCCGCGTAGCGCGGATCGCCCGTGACCGCGCTCAGCTCGAACCAGGTCGCCGGGGCCATGAACAGGGCGTCGCTCCAGCACCAGCGCTGGTCGCAGTCGACGCCGCGCGGGTCGGTATACTCGGCGTGCTCCAGCCCCACCTTCGGCGGATAGGCCAGGATGGCGTCGAACCGCTGGCGCAGCGGTCCGATCGCCGCCTCGCCGCCGCCATGGCGCGAGGCCCAGAGATAGGCCTGGCCGATCACGTGGTCGTCGGCGTGATAGAAGCGCTTGCCCAGCTCCCATTGGTTGGCCAGGCCCCGCGCCAGGATCGCCTGACGGTAGGCCGGGTTGCTCGACCGGTCGGCGAGGTCGCGCAGCCCGACGAACAGGGCGCCCTGCACCCATCCCTTCGGGTCGGCCGTGTCGCGCGAAGTGTTTGGCGGGATGTAGCCGGCCGCCATGGTGGCCAGCTGGTAGTCCGCCACCTTCTCGGCCAGTCGCAGCACGTCGGCCCGCGCATGGGGAACGGGCGCGACCTGGGAGGACGCCGGCGCTTGGGCGGCCGTGGCGGCTGGCGGCGCGCCCGTCGCCAGCAAGGCCGCGACCCCGACCGCCGCACGGAAAACAGACTTCATCGCTTCCTCCGTCCAGGCCGGGTTCGCCCGGCCCCTTTTGTGGTTTCGCGCCGCCGCGAGGGCGGCCTCGTCACTGCAACTGGCAGATGTCGAGCACATTCATGTCGTCGTAGTCGAGGTTTTCGCCGCCCATCGCCCAGATGAAGGCATAGCTGCCAGTGCCCACGCCGCTGTGGACCGACCACGGCGGGCAGATCACGGCCTGCTCGTTGGCGACGACGAGATGCCGCGTGGCGCTGGGCTCGCCCATGAAATGAAGCGCCCGCTCGTCCGTCCCGAGTCGGAAGTAGAAATAGGCCTCCGAACGACGGTCGTGCAGGTGCGGCGGCATGGTGTTCCAGACGCTGCCCGGCTGCAGGATGGTCAGGCCCAGCAACAGCTGGGCCGAGGCGCAAACGCCAGGCACGACCAGCTGGTAGATGATCCGATGATTGGCCGTCTCGCGCGCCCCGCGTTCGAGGGGGATGGCCGCCGAGGTCGACAGCGCCTTGGTTTCGAAGGCGGCGTGGGCGGGCGTCGAGGCCAGGTAGAATCGGGCGGGACAGGTCGCGTCGAGGCTCTCGAACCGGACATCGACGGCGCCGCGCGTGATGTAGAGCGCGTCGAGCGGCTCCAGAACGAAGGCCTGTTCGTCGACCACGACACGGCCCGCGCCCTGGCCGACATTGACGACGCCCATCTCTCGGCTCGCCAGGAGCGGCTGTCCGGCCAGCGACGGCGGCTCGGCCTGGGCCGGCAGGTGGATCGCCGCCTCCAGCGGCGCGGCGCCGCCGATCACCAGGCGCTCCTGATGCAGGTAGTTGAGCTTGACGACGCCGGCGACGAACAGGCTCTCGATCAGGTACCGATCGCGAAGGTCCTGATTGCTCGCCCCCGCCATCATCGCGGGATGGGTGGCGTAGAAAACCTTGTCGTACGTCAAAGCCTGAGATCCTGGACCCTGTTCGACCGGGGCGGGCCGCCCTTGACCGTCGGCCTTGGCCTTCCCGTCGCCCGCTCGGCCTTGCCTCATTTATCTGACAAATAGATTTCTGAAACACAAGTCCGAAAATCGGAACAGACTCCTTTGGCCGTATGCGCTCTTCCTCGCAGAACTCCAACCCTGCCATGTCATGCGTGGGCTTCACATCGAACACGTAGCGTTTCGATTCGCGAAACTTCACGCAAAGATTTGGAACGCAGAAGGCCGACCGTCGCGCGTTGGATGCGGGTCACGCCCTTCGGAAGGACTCCGCGGGCGCCTATCAAGGCCGTCCAGCCTGGAGCTCCACCAGGCGGAGGGTGGTCGCGGCGGGAATATCCTCGGTGGGCCGGTCACGGTTGGGAGGGCGCGTGGCCCAGACCAGCGCGTAGGTCTCGGCCGGTCCGATCGAAAGCGGCAGCACGTTGAACCGCATGTCCGCGGGCGGCGGAAACTTGCCTGCCAGTTGATCGGCGAGGCTGGCCGTGGGGCGTTCCTCGACGAAGGCCAGCGAAGCCTCGTCCACGATCAGCTCCAGCGATCGCCCCTCGCGGATCACCGGCACGAGCAGTCGGCCCGCCCCCGTGGGCTGGGCGCCGCCGACCGACACCTGGCCCGCGAGGCTGCCGGCGCCGCCGAAGTCCCAGCGAAAGCCTTTCCAGCGGCTGATCTGCGCGCGACGCCAGCCGGCGGCCTCGCGCCGCGCCAGATAGATCTGCGTGTCCCCGGCCGCGTCGAACTTGTGGTAGGTGACGACCGGACGGCCCGCGGAATCGAAGCCCAGCACGGTGTTGTTGTTGATCATTCCGCCCCGCACGGGAACCGGATCGACGATCTCGGCCTGGCCCAGCGTGATGGGAAGGGCCAGGGACGCGCCATCCGACCGCTCCCAATGGATCAGGTCGCGGCTGCGGGCATAGCTCAGATCGTGGTTCGTCGAGGCGTCGGGCGAGTCGCGCCAGACCCAGACGATATGGAACATCTTGTCGGGCCCCAGCACCGGCCCGACGAAATAGGCGTTGCGCTTGCCCTCGCCGCTGGCCAGCGGCGCGTCGAGCAGGCGTCGCCAGACATGGGTCGCGGGATCGAAGACATTATAGATCTCGTCGCCGGACCCGCTCCGCCCGGAGCGATACTTGACCATCAGGCGGCCGCCGGCGTCGTGCAGGAACATCGGGTAGGTGACGCGGGCCTCGTCGTCGGGTCCGATCATGTTGGGCCGCCGCCGAAGATCGCGGGCGTCGCCGGTTCCGGTCGTGCTGAAATAGATCAGGGGCTCGGAATGCATGTTGGCCATGACGTGCAGCTGCCCGGCCGGATCCACCGCCATCGCGACGTAGTTGTGGCTGTCCCATCCCAGCCAGGTATCGAGCTTGACATAGGTCCAGGCGGTTCCGGCCCTGTCGCGCTGGGCGATCGTCAGCTGTCGGTTGGCGTCATAATAGCCGGCGTAGATCCGCGTCGCGCTGGCGGTCAGGGCGAAGCCGACCTTGTGGCCCGACCAGACCTGGTCGATGGCCTCGACGGACTTGATCGGCAGTGCACGAACGGGATGGTCGGCCTCGGGAGCCTGGGCTTGGGCCTCCGCGGCGCCCAGGAACAGGATCGCGCTCGAGAGCACGGAAACCAAGGCGCGCGACCAGGCCTGGCGCATGAAACCCTCCGATGGACTGAACGCCATCGGCAAGGGCCAGGGAGGGCCCGGCGCGCCCGGCGACCGGATTGTGCGCGCTTCGCGGTCGCGACGTCGAGACTCGATTTCGCGCCGACCGCGCCCTTGTCCCGGTCGACCGCCTTCCTCGCCCGCGCTTGATCAACCCATGATCCCGACGGCCCGGCCTGATCAAGGCAAGTCATGCCGCACGGGATGCGACAAAGCGCCCCCTCGGATTTTACCGATCCTTGACCTTGCCGCCGCTCTCCTGCGCCATAAGACCCGGCGGGAGGACGGGCCGTCATCGCGTGCAATCGTTTGAGGTCCGACGCCCTCGCGCTCGACTCGTCGGCCGGACTCGCCGGGAAGAATTCAAGCACAGTGGCCGGGGCTTGCTCGGCGCCGAACGCCCCCAAGGCCGGCGGGGGTCGAACGTTCGGCTCGACAGGGCCGTCCAGAACCGGCGACGTTCGCCACGCCTTCGAGCCCAGGAAAGGATGCCTTTGTATATGGCCGTTCGCGTTCGCCTCTATCGGTCGGCCGATCAACGGCGCGGCCTGCGGACCGCGGCGGCGCTGTTTTTGGCCTATGTCGCCATCGAGCTGTGCATCTGGCTGTTCTGTCGCGACATCAGCGACGCCGTCGCCTTCTTTCCCTCCAACGGCATTTTGCTGGCGGCGATCCTGGTGCTGCCGCCACGGCTTGGCATCGGCTTCTGCCTCGCCTGCTTCACGGTCGACCTCACCCACAACTGGATCGGCCGGATCGACCTGACGCACGCGATGCTGTTCAGCGGCCTGAACCAGGCGCTGGCCTTCGGCGGAGCGATGCTGACGCGCAGCTTCTGCGGCGCGGCGCTGGACCTCTCACGCGCCAGACGCCTGCTTATCTTCACCCTGATCGCCGCCTTCGCGGCGGCCCTGGAAGCCTTGGTCGGCCAGATTCTGGCGGGGCTGATTGATGGGTCTTTCGATGACTTCGCCCATGCGTGGCTGCAGTGGGCGCTGGAGGACGGTCTTGGCCTGCTGATCGCGACACCGGCGGCGTTGCTGCCGTTCAAGCAAAGGCGGCTGTTCAATGCGGCGGCCGGCCCGCGCCTCGAGCGCTTTCTGCTGCTCCTGCTCACGATCGCCCTGACGATCGTATCCTTCACCAGCGACCAGTTCATCGCCCTGACGGTCGTCATGCCGGCCCTGGTGCTGACGGCGTTCCGCGCGGGGCCGGGCTGGGTCTACGCGTCGGTGCTGACGGCTGGCGTCATCGCCATGGCGCTGACGGCCAACGGACATGGACCGATCGCCTTCATGGCCCCCGCGGAGCCCTATCGCCAGCAGTTCATGATCCAGCTGTTCATCGCCTCGGCCTTCGCCGCGGCCGTCCCCGCCACCGCCGCGCTCAGCGTGCGCAACCGCAGCGCCCAGCGGCTGGAGCGCGCCTACGCGGCCGTGCGCAAGGCCAAGGAAAAGGCCGAGGCGGCCAGTCGCTCCAAATCAGAATTCCTGGCCAATATGAGCCACGAGATCCGGACCCCGATGAACGGCATAATCGGCGTCGTCGGAGCCCTCGCCCGCACCGACCTGGCCGAGCGCCAGCGGGAGATGGTCCAGTTGGTCGAAACCAGCGCCGATTCCCTGCAAGTCCTGCTCAACGACGTCCTGGACCTGGCGCGGGTCGAGGCGGGGGAACTGGCCATTCACGCCGAAAGCTTCGATCTTCGGGCGACCTGCCGGGCCATCGTCGAACTGTTTCGGGCCAAGGCCGAGGAAAAGGGCCTCGCCCTGGAGCTTCGGATCGCGCCAGCCGTGGCCGTCCGGCACATCGGCGACGCGGCCCGCCTGAAGCAGATCCTTGGCAACCTGATCTCGAACGCCCTCAAGTTCACCGATCGCGGCCGGGTCGAGCTGAGCGTCGAAGCCGGCCCCGAAATCGACGGCGAGCAGGCGCTCAGCCTGGCGGTCGCCGACACCGGCATCGGTTTCGACGCGGAGACCGGCCGACGCCTCTTCGCCCGCTTCGCGCAGGCCGACGGCTCGATCACCCGGAAGTTCGGCGGCACGGGCCTTGGCCTGTCGATCTCCCTGGCCCTGACGCGCCTGATGAACGGGGAGATCGAGGCGGTTTCCGCACCCGGCGAGGGATCGCGCTTCACGGTGCGCCTGCCCCTCGCCGTGGCGGCGGCGGACGATCGCCCGCCTCCGCCGCGAGGCCTCGCCGAACCCGTCCTGGCGGCGGGACGCACGCTGAAGATCATGCTGGCCGAGGACCACGACATCAATCGCCGCGTGGTCGGCCTGATGCTGGATGGCCTGGACGTGGAACTGACCACGGCCGTCGACGGACGGGAGGCGGTCGCGCGCTTCCGGCCTGGCGCCTACGACCTGGTGCTGATGGACATGCAGATGCCCAACATGGGCGGCCTGGAGGCCATTAGCCACATCCGCAAGGCCGAATGGGACACCGGCGCGGCCGCGACGCCGATCGTGATGTTGACCGCAAACGCCTTGCCGGAACACGAGATGGCCGGGATGGGGGCCGGCGCCGACGCCTTTCTGACGAAGCCGATCGTCGCGAGCGATCTCATCGAGACGATCGCCAAGCTCGTAGGCCCTCACCCGCCCTCCGCGAGCTTCGCCCCGCCTTAAGCAGCGTCCCGTCGAAGCGCCGACGCGGTCCAGGCCAAGCGCCAAGACCTTGACGATGGTCGTCGGCGACGATCAGGACCAGGCGCCGACGACGCCGGATCCGAGGCGGACTGGAGCGGCCCAGGTCCAAAAGCCAGGCCGACCGTCACTGGAAACCTAGCCTCGGCCGCCTACACCGCTTATACCCCGCGCCATGTTTGAAGGCCTCTCCCCCCTCGCCCGCGACGCTCGCGCCTGGCCGTTCGAGCAGGCGCGCGCCCTGCTTGCCCGCATCCTGCGCCTGCGCCTGTCCGACGCCGAGCGCGACCTCGCCTCGGTCCTGATCCATTCAGGCAAGGCCGACGAGGCGGTGAAGACCTTCCCGGCGCTGGCCCGGCCGGTGATCCTGGAGACCGGCTATGGCCCGTCGGGCCTGCCTCACCTGGGCACCTTCGGCGAGGTGGCGCGCACGACCATGGTGCGCAACGCCTTCCGCGCCCTGGTCGATGACGCGATCCCCACGCGTCTGATCGCCTTCAGCGACGACATGGACGGCCTGCGCAAGATCCCGCCGAACGTGCCCAACGGCGAGGTCATGACCCCCGATCTCGACAAGCCGCTGACCGTGGTCCGCGACCCCTATGGCGAGTTCGAGAGCTTTGGCCACCACAACAACGCCCGCCTGCGCGCCTTCCTTGACGGTTTCGGCTTCGACTACGAGTTCGTATCCTCGACCGACTGCTATCGCGGCGGGCGGTTCGACGAGACGCTGCTGACCGCCCTGGAGCGCTTCGACGCCATCCAGAAGATCATGCTGCCCTCGCTGGGCGAAGAACGCCGCGCCACCTATTCGCCGTTCCTGCCGATCAGCCCCAAGACCGGCAAGGTGCTGCAGGTCCCGACGCTGGAGCGCGATGTCGCCAAGGGCACGATCGTGTTCCGCGACGAGGACGGCGCGCTGACGCAGGTTCCGGTCACCGGCGGCGGCGTGAAGATGCAGTGGCGCCCCGACTGGGCCATGCGCTGGACAGCCCTGGGCGTCGACTACGAGATGAGCGGCAAGGACCTGATCGACAGCGTCCGTCTGTCCAACCAGGTCTGCAAGGTGCTGGGCGGCTCACCCCCGGAAGGGTTCCACTACGAACTCTTCATGGACGAGAACAACCTGAAGATCTCCAAGACCAAGGGCAACGGCCTGACCATGGATGAGTGGCTGCGCTATGGCGCGCCCGAGAGCCTGGCCTACTACATGTTCCAGAGCCCGAAATCGGCCAAGAAGCTGTATTTCGACGTCATTCCCAAGGCGACCGACGAGTACCTTCAGCAGTTGGACGCCTATCCGCGCCAGGAAGCGGCCAAGCAGCTGGACAACCCGGTCTGGCACGTCCACTCGGGCCGCCCGCCGCAGTACGGCTCGCCGGTGTCGTTCAGCCTGATGCTCAACCTGGTCTCGGCCGCCAACGCCTCGGACAAAGCGATCCTGTGGGGCTTCCTGTCGCGCTACATCCCGGGCGCGACGCCCGAGAGCCAGCCGCTGCTGGACCGCCTGGCCGGCTACGCGATCAACTATTACGACGACTTCGTGAAGCCGACGAAGGCGTTCCGCGCGCCCGACGACAAGGAGCGTGCCGCGATTCTCGACCTGCTGGGTCGCCTCAAGGCCCTGCCCTCCGACTGCCAGGACGCCGAGCTGATCCAGAACGAGGTGTTCGCGGTCGGCAAGGACCACGGCTTCGATCCGCTGCGAGCCTGGTTCCAGGCGCTGTACGAGGTGCTGCTGGGCCAGAGCCAGGGCCCCCGCTTCGGCTCGTTCGCGGCGATCTTCGGCCTGGACCGGACGACGGCCTTGATCGAGGAAAAACTGCGCTGACGACGAGGATTGCCAAGCGCTGCTGTTCTTTCGACGCCGAACATAGAAGACGACCGCCACTAGCAACAGAAGCTTCATAAATTCAGGCAGATTGTATCAGATGCAACAATCAACCGCCGCCTGACCGTGGATTTCGAACAGGCATTCGATGGCGGAAATGCGTCATGGAACTGCAATTGCGCCGAAATTTTGCAGGTCGCGACTGTATTGGACTTTCTTAAGCGACTTTCACCGTAAGCGGTTGCTCCACACGGACGAGCGGTGCTAGTCACATTTTACTTTTGTCACCGCCAATTTGGGCGGCTTTGCAGATGGGGACTTCATGCGCGTTGCGATGATTGGCACCGGTTATGTGGGCCTGGTGTCTGGGGCCTGCTTCGCCGACTTCGGTCACGTCGTGACGTGCATCGACAAGGATCCGAGCAAGATCGAGCGCCTCGAGCAAGGCGAGATCCCGATCTTCGAGCCCGGCCTGGATGACCTGGTGGCGCGCAACGTTCGCGAAGGCCGCCTGTCCTTCACCCTTGACGGCGCGGAGGCCATCAAGGCCGCCGACGCGGTGTTCATCGCGGTGGGCACGCCGACCCGCCGCGGCGATGGCCACGCCGACCTCAGCTATGTCTACGCCGCCGCCGAGGAAATCGCCGGCCTGATCGAGGACTTCACGGTGGTGGTCACCAAGTCGACCGTGCCGGTGGGCACCGGCGACGAGGTCGAGGCGATCATCAAGAAGGTTCGCCCCGACGCCCAGTTCGCGGTGGTCTCCAACCCCGAATTCCTGCGCGAAGGCGCGGCCATCGAGGACTTCAAGCGGCCCGACCGCGTCGTGGTCGGCACCGAGGACGAGCGCGCCCAGGCGGTGATGCGCGAGCTCTACCGCCCGCTGAGCCTGAACGAGACGCCGATCGTCTTCACGGGCCGCCGCACCAGCGAGCTGATTAAGTACGCCGCCAACGCCTTCCTGGCCATGAAGATCACCTTCATCAACGAGATGGCCGACCTGTGCGAGAAGGTCGGAGCCGACGTCCAGCAGGTGGCCAAGGGCATCGGCCTGGACAAGCGGATCGGGTCGAAGTTCCTCAACGCCGGCCCGGGCTATGGCGGTTCGTGCTTCCCCAAGGACACGATCGCCCTGGTGCGCACCGCCAACGACTACGGCGCGCCGACCCGGCTGATCGAAACCACCGTGGCGGTCAACGACGCGCGCAAGAAAGCCATGGCCGACAAGGTGGCGGCGGCCATGGGCCTGGACGATCTGGCGGGCAAGACCGTCGGCGTGCTGGGCGTGACGTTCAAGCCAAACACCGACGACATGCGCGACGCGCCCAGCCTGGACATCCTGCCGGCCCTGCTGGCCAAGGGCGCCGCGGTTCAGGCCTTCGATCCGGAAGGCCGACACGAGGCCGAGAAGTTGCTGCCGGGCGTGACCTTCAAGAACGGTCCCTATGAGGTGGCCGACGGCGCCGACGTCCTGCTGATCCTGACCGAATGGGATCAGTTCCGGGCCCTGGACCTGGATCGCATTAAGGACCTGCTGAACGCCCCGGTCGTGGTCGATCTGCGCAATGTCTACAAGCCCGCCGAGATGGTCCGGCACGGTTTCACCTACGCCTCGATCGGTCGAGGCTGAACATGACCGCGGTGATCGTTACGGGAGCCGCGGGCTTCATCGGCATGCACGTGGCCGAGCGCCTGCTCGCCCGCGGCGAGACGGTGATCGGCGTCGACGTCTTCAACGACTATTACGATCCGGCCCTGAAGGCCGCGCGAGCGGCCCGGCTGGAAGGCCGCGCGGGCTTCACGATGGTCCGCATGGACATCGCCGACGCCGAGGCGTTCGAAGCCCTGGTGCGCGACAGCGGCGCCAAGCGCATCGTGCACCTGGCCGCCCAGGCCGGCGTGCGCTACTCGATCGAGAACCCGTTCGCCTACCAGCGCTCGAACCTGGCCGGCCACCTGTCGGTCCTGGAAGCCGCGCGGCGCGTCGAGGCCGTGCATCTGGTGTACGCCTCGTCGAGCAGCGTCTATGGCGATCGGCCCCAGTCGCTGGACGGCGGCGAAGGCGCCGGCTTCAAGGAAACCGACCCGGTCGACGCGCCGGTCTCGCTGTACGCCGCCACCAAGCGCGCCGACGAGCTGATGAGCATCAGCTACGCCAAGCTCTACGGCTTTCCGATGTCGGCCCTGCGGTTCTTCACCGTCTACGGCCCATGGGGTCGCCCTGACATGGCCTATTTCGGTTTCACCCAGAAGATCCTGAGCGGCCAGTCGATCGAGGTGTACGGCGAGGGCAGGATGGCCCGCGACTTCACCTATATCGACGACATCGTCGACGGTGTGGTCGGCGTCCTGGACCATCCCCCAGCCCAGGGTCGGCACGAGATCTACAACATCGGCGACAACGACCCCGTGGGCCTGATGGAGATGATCTCGACCCTGGAGACGGCCCTTGGCCGCGAGGCGGTCAAGGTCATGCGCCCGATGCAGCCGGGCGACGTCACCTGCACCTATGCCGACATCGCCAAGCTCAACGCGCTCACCGGCTACAAGCCCAAGGTGAAGCTGAAGCAGGGGCTGGAGAACTTCGTGGCCTGGTGGGATCAGTACTACGGCCGCTGACGCCATCACCGCGCGGGGCCAGCGCCCCGCCGGCGGAGACCAAACCGGATGAAATTGCCCGTCAACCCGCGCGCGCTCGCGGGTAAGGTTCTGACCAGCAAGGGCTTCCGCGACGCGGTGCTCGTCTATTTCGCCTACTGTTTCCGTTTCATCTCGCCCCTGCTGCTCTACCCGCTGCTGACACGGCGACTGGGCGTGGACGGGTTCTCCGTCTACGCCACGGCCTATTCGATCGCGCTGCTGACCTCGATCGTCGTGGAGTACGGCTTCAACCTCAGCGGCACCCGCGACGTCGCCACCGCCGCCGACGACGAACAGCGGGGCCAGATCGTCGCCCGCATCTCGTTCGCCAAGGCGCTGCTCTGCCTGCCCGCCGTGGCGATCGGCTTCGCCCTGGGCGCGACCAATCCGGTGGTCGGAGGCGATCCCGCCGTCACCCTGGCCTCGATCGCCATCGGCTGCGCCCTGGGCCTGTCGGCGTTCTGGTATTTCCAGGGCATGCGCCGGATCTTCCTGGCCGTATCGCTGGAAGTCTCCGGCCAGGTCATCGGCCTGATTTCCACCTTCCTGCTGGTCCAGCACCCCAAGGACACGATCCTGGCGCTGTCGATCCAGGCCGGCGCGATCGCCGTCACCTCCATCGGCGGCGTCTTCATCATGCTGCGCCAGTATCCGGACCGTCCCAAGCCCAACGTTCGGGAGGCCATGGACGCCCTGGTCGCCGGCTTCCCGATCTTCATCAGCCGATCGGCCGTGGTGATCTACGGCACGGCCGGCGTGTTCGTGCTGGGCCTGACCAGCTCGGCCACCCACGCGGCGTGGTATGGCGCGGCCGAGCGGGTCATCGCCCCCGCCGCCGCCTTGCTGCGCCCGATGTCAACGATCCTGCTGCCCCGCCTCTCGGCCCAGGCCAGCGAAGACCCCAGGAAGGCCGCCCGGACGGCGGGGCTGATCTGCGTGGCGACCGGGGCGCTCTATCTGCTCGGCGCCCTGGCCGTGTGCCTGGGCGCGCCGATCCTGTTCAAGCTGATCTTCGGCGCGGGATTCTCCGGCGGCGCTCCGGTCCTGGCCGTGCTGGCCTTCGTGATGCCCGCCGCCGCCTTGAACACCATCGTCGTCAACCAGCTGATGGTCGCCTTGCGCCTGGACAAGAAGATCGCCCAGGTCGTCCTGGCCGGGGCGGTCGTGAGCCTAGCGTCGGCTTTCATCCTCAGCCACAGCTTCGGCGGCGTAGGCATGGCCGCCTCGCGCCTGTTCTCGGAGCTGTTCATCTTCGGGTTCGCGGCGCTCCTGTGCTGGCGGCACCTGGGCTCGAACCGGGGGGCGACGTCAGCGCCGAGCTAGCACCTTCGCCGGAACGCCCCCGACGACGCTGCCGGGCGGTACATCGCGGTTGACCACGGCGTTGGCCGCGACCACGGCGCCGTCGCCCACCGTCACCGCGCCGATGATCACCGCCCCCGCATAGATGACGACCCCGTCGCCGATCACCGGATACGACGACTGCTCGGCGTCGGCCCGGCCCAGGGTGACGTTCTGATAGATCGTCACGCCCTCGCCAATCCGCACGTCGTCTCCGATGACGATCCCGGTGGGATGCGGCAGCAGCAGGCCGTCGCCGATCTCGGCGTCGAACGAGATGTAGCAGGCGCTGGACGCGACGTTCCAGCGCCAGACCAGACGGCCCAGGCCCTTGCCCACCTTGCCCTGTTTGGCCAGCCGCGCCGCCAGGCGCGCCAGGACCATCGTCTTGAAGGCCGGCGTGAACAGCCACTTCACCAGCGGCGTATAGGGCTTGCGACTGTCGGTGACGCGGGCGAGATCGGCCCGGATGGCCCGTCCCAGGCTCATGGAGCGACGCCCGCCTTGGGCCAGCCTTCGGGGCGGCCGGACTTCACGCCCATCGCCCGGCGCAACTGGGCGAGCGCCGGTCCGCCCCAGGGGGCGGCCAGCAGGCCCAGGCCGGTGCGGATCATCCGGTTGCGGGGCGACGCGACCAGGTAGTCGCGGGCGATCTGGTGGCCAGCCCGGGGCGAGCCGAACAGGGCGCTGCGGATCGCCACCTTGCTCAGCTGCTTCTGCACGTCCGGATCGTCGATCGGCAGCACGTCGGTGACGGCCTCGCCAGCCGCCAGGCGCGACAGCACCTCGGCCTCGTCGACGGTGCCGCGGGCGATCTTCTTGCCCAGCATGTAGTAGGCGCTCTGGCGCGCCACGGTGGCCGGGTTGAAGGAGATGCCGCCAAAATCGACCGCGCGGATATAAAGCGGCTCGGGCACGGTCGCGAACCGGCCCAGGTGGCGCATGCGCAGCCACAGGTCGTTGTCCTGCGACATGCGAAACTCGGGACGGTAACCCCCGGCCTTCTCGTAGGCCGCGCGCCGGAACATCACCTCGCCATGGGTGAAGGTGGTGTTGTCGATCAGGTCCTCGGACGACTTGGACCCCGCGTCCGGCGTGCGGACGCGGTAGAGGTTCATCGCCTCGATGTAGTTGACGTAGTGGCTGCCTACGACCACCACCTCGGGCTGGGCGTCCATCAGCGCGGCCTGGGCCTCCAGCCGACGAGGCAACGAGACGTCGCCGGCGTCATGGATGGCGACATAGGGGCTCTGGGCCTGGCGGACGCCTTCGATCAGACCGCGGGTCAGGCCGATGTTCTTCTCGCGCGTCACCAGCCGGAAGCGCGGATCGTTCATCTCGGCGAGCACGTCGCGCAGCACGGCCGCGGTCTCGTCGCTCGACCCGTCGTCGGCGATGATCGCCTCGAAATCCTGCAGGGTCTGGTTCTTCAGGCCGTACAGGGTGGGGCGCACCGCCTGGGGGCGATTATAGAAGCAGCAGACAACCGAAACCTTGGTCATGCTGGCGCTCTCCGGACGACGCGGGCGGGCGGGATGGCGAACATGCCGATGATGAACCCGATATAGAGGCTGATCGGCCAGGTCTCGACCGAGGTGATGGTCAGGCCCGCGCCGATGAGCAGGAAGACGCCCAGCATCGACAGGCTGTTGTCGAAGCGCAGCATGGGATCGGGCTTGGCCGCGCGGACCACCTTGCCGATTTCCCAATAGAGCCACAGGCTGAGCGGTGCGCCGAACTCGACGACGTACTTGAGCAGAACGTTGTGCGGCTCCACCCAATGGGCGCCCCCGATGGCGAAGGACTCGCCCAGGGTGCTGCCCGCGCTGCCCAGGCCGTAGCCCGAGAACAGGCCGATCGGATAGGTGCTGAACAGAGTCGCCATGGCCTCGTAGCTGATCGATCGCGAGGTGAAGCGATAGTCGCTGAAGATCGCCTGTTCGAGCTGCGAGAAGTATCCGGCGAAGATGCCGACGGCCATGATCGCCGCGCCGGCGGTCAGGACGCCGACGCGTATCAGCGGATGCTTGCCCGAGCGCGAGATCTGCACGCAGGCCAGGGCCGCGGCGATGATCATGAATGTCCGCGTGAAGGACGCGTAGATGCCCAGGGCGCCGATGGCGATCAGGATCGCCGAGCGCCCCCAGGCGAGCGGATTGGGCGCCTGCTTGATCGTCAAGGCGATGATGATCAGCAGGGTGCCGGTCATGCCGACGTGGAAGCCCGACGACAGGATCGAGATGGCGCGCTGGTAGTCGCCGATCTTGTTGGCGTACTCCTGCGCGGACTGGGCGTCGAGCATCTGCTTGTCGAAGGCCGTGAACCCGAAGAGCCACTGCTTGACGGCATAGAGCGCGATCACCACGCAAACCCCGGTGATGATCCAGAGGACGATGTTTCGGTCCCGGCGGCGCACGCTGTAGCCGACGCAGATCGCCAGCAGCCAGAGAATCGACTTGCGGAAGCCCTGATAGGTGGCTGTCAGCGGCACGTCGTGCGTCCAGAACACGATGTTCAGCACCGACAGGGCCAGGAGGCCCAGGATCAGGAACTTCAACGTCCGCAGACCGGGCTTGAACAGCGACCAGAGAAACATCGCCAGCATGACCATGTCGGTCACGCCCATCAGGGCCCGGCCGAGCGGCTGGGAGACGCCGCGCACCGCCGAGAACATCGGCATGGCGATGATCAGGGCGCAGACGATGACGCCATAGCGCCAGGCGCCGGCGGGGTTCAGGTCGGACGATTGCGACGACGGCCCCGGTTGCCCCGGTGGCCGAGGCCCCGCGCGCCGCCGGACGGGCGTTTCGGACGTGGGCGAAAGGGTTTCCGGAATCGGGGGCGTTGCGTCGGTCATCGCGCGGGTTCCGTGGCGGCCAGGCACAAGGCCTCGTACTCCGACAGGATGTCCGACCAAAGGAAAGCCGTTTCGAAACGATGGCGAGCGGCGGCTCGCGCCTGGCGCAGACGCTCTCCGCCCGCCTCGATCTCGTCGAAACACCGGGCGCAGCCGTCCTTGTCGGGGAAGTACCACTGCTCGGGACCCGCGACCCAGCGATTGTAGGGATTGTCGTGACCGACGATCGCATTGCCGGCGCCCAGGGCCTCGACCAGCGAAGGATTGGTGCCGCCGACGCTATGGCCATGGCAGTAGGCCGCGGCGTGGAACCGCAGCGCCCGCACGACGGCGGAATCGTAGATCGCGCCCGGGAACAGCACCTTGCCCTCGCCGGCCTTGAGCACGGCGGCGTGGTAGGGGTTCTTCTCGGGCTCGAGCTTGCCCAGGCAGACGAACTGCAGGTCGCGCTCGCGGGCCGCAAAGGCCTCGATCATCGGCAGGATGTTGTTCTCGGGCTCGATCCGCCCGATCGAGATCAGATAGCGGCCGGGCGTCAGCCCCCTCGCCTTGACCGGCTCCTCGGAAGCCTCGGTCACGGCATCGGCGCCGTAGGGGATCATGACGATGTCGCGCTTGCCGCGCCGCCGCGCCAGGTGACGCTCGATCTCCGGGTGGTCGGCGATCAGCTTGCTGGAGGTCAGCGCCCCGATCCATTCGTTCAAGTACAGCCAGATCCGGCCGTGCCAGGGCCACTTGGCGCGCTTCCATTCGATGCCGTCCATGTTGGTCAGCACCGGATGGTCGCCCAGGCGCAGCAGGGCGCTGAACACGGCGGTGTTGTAGCCCAGCACCAGCATCACGCCTTCGGACCGCATGGCGTGCATCACGCACATCCAGTCGAACTTCATCGTGCCGGTCGCGCCGGAGTCGGCGACATAGGTCACCCGGCGCACGCCCCGCCACTCGTCGATGACGGCTCCGGGCGGACCGTCGTCGGCCTGGCAGTAGACCGTCACCTCCCAACCCTTGGCGACCATGTGCAGGGCGAACTTCTCGGCGAACGTCTCGAAGCCGCCGTGACCGGCGGGGACGCCCCGGGTGCCCAGGATGGAGAGCTTACGCACCTTGGTCATGCTGGCGTGTACCCACCGTGCAGGCGCAGGACGTTGCGCAGATACTGGCCATAGGTCGACTTGCCCAGGTTGTCGGCCAGCTTTTCCAGCTGCCGGGCGTCGATGAAGTTCTTCACGAACGCGATCTCCTCGGGACAGGCGATCTTGAAGCCCTGGCGCTTCTCGAGGGTCCGCACGAACTCTGCCGCCTCGATCAGGCTGTCGGGCGTGCCGGTGTCGAGCCAGGCGTAGCCGCGGCCCATGATTTCCACCGACAGCTTGCCGCGCTCGAGATAGGTGCGGTTGACGTCGGTGATCTCCAGCTCGCCGCGCGGCGACGGCTTGAGGTTGGCCGCGATGTCCACCACGTCGGCGTCATAGAAATAGAGACCCGTGACCGCCCAGTTGGACTGCGGCTTGGCCGGCTTCTCTTCGATCGACAGGGCGCGCATCTTTTCGTCGAAGGCGACCACGCCGTACCGCTCGGGATCGGTGACGTGGTAGGCGAACACCGTCGCCCCTTCCCGACGGGCCGACGCGCTGTTGAACAGGTCGGTCGAGCCGTGGCCGTAGAAGATGTTGTCGCCCAGGATCAGCGCCGAAGACGAACCCGCCACGAAGTCCGCGCCGATGATGTAGGCCTGGGCAAGCCCCTCGGGATTGGGCTGGACGGCGTATTCGATACTGCAGCCCCATTGCGACCCGTCGCCGAGCAGCGCCTGGAAGGACGGCGTGTCGCGTGGCGTCGAGATGATCAGGATCTCGCGGATCCCGGCCAGCATCAGCGTCGACAGCGGGTAATAGATCATCGGCTTGTCGTAGACAGGCATCAGCTGCTTCGACGTGACCTGGGTCATGGGGTGCAGCCGCGTACCCGAGCCCCCGGCGAGTATGATGCCCTTCATGGCGCAGCGCTCCTGTGCGAAAGCTCTTCAACGATCTCGGCGACGGCGTCCCGCCACGGACGCGGTTCGACGCCGTAGTCGGCGGTGATCTTCGTGGTGGAAAGTCGGGAATTGGCCGGCCGTCGGGCCGGCGTGGGGTAGTCCGCCGTCGTGATCGGCGTCACCTCGGCGAACGCGCCGCCATGGCGGGCGCTTTGCGCGAAGATCTCCTGGGCCAGGCCGCTCCAGCTAGTCTCGCCGGCGTTCACGAAGTGATAGACGCCCGTCGGCGCACCGGGATCGGCGATCATCCGCAGCGTTATCGTCGCCAGGGCCTGGGCGATGTCGCGCGCCGAGGTCGGGCAACCGAACTGGTCGGCCACGACCGAGATCCGGTCCCGATCGCCGGCCAGGCGCAGCATCGTCTTGAGGAAGTTGGCGCGATGGACACTCAGCACCCAGGCCGTGCGGATGATCACCGAGCGGGGATTGCCCGAACGCACGGCCAGTTCCCCGGCCAGCTTGCTCGCCCCGTAGACGCCCAGGGGCGCGACCGGGGCGTCCTCGGCGTTGAACCCGTCGCCCTGGCCGTCGAAGACATAGTCCGTCGAGACGTGCACGAGCGGGACGCCCGCCGCCTTGGTCGCCTCGGCCAGCAGCGCGGGGGCCAGGGCGTTGGCCGCGAACGCGGCGCCGACCTCGGTCTCGGCCCGGTCGACGGCGGTGTAGGCGGCGGGGTTGATCACCGCCGCCACCGGGTTGGCCGAGAACCACGCCGCGACGCTGGCCGCGTCCGTCAGGTCAAGCTCCGAACGGGCGGGAGCAAGCACCCTCACCCCCGCCGGCCAGGCATGGGCCTGCAACTCGGCGCCGACCTGGCCAGCGCCGCCCGTCACCAGAATCGCCATGGACTCAGCCATGGCCGCGTCGGGCCGTGGCGTCGCGCTTGTCGAGGATG
This sequence comes from Caulobacter sp. GW821-FHT09A05, assembly GCF_059418465.1. Lineage (NCBI taxonomy): Bacteria > Pseudomonadati > Pseudomonadota > Alphaproteobacteria > Caulobacterales > Caulobacteraceae > Caulobacter > Caulobacter sp. GW821-FHT09A05. The sequence continues at coordinate 30,582 of NZ_JBWKPX010000006.1, read as the reverse complement.
GCCTGCCACCAGGGCCGGTTGGCCAGGTACCAGGCGATCGTCCGCTCGATGCCCTGCTCGAAGGTCACCGAGGGCGTCCAGTCCAGTTCGAGGCGGATCTTGCTCGCATCGATGGCGTAGCGCTGATCGTGGCCAGGACGGTCCTTCACGAAGGTGATCTGCTCGGCGTAGGACTTGCCGTCCGCGCGCGGCGACAGGCGGTCCAGCGTGCCGGTGATGGCCTTGACGACATCCAGGTTCTTGCGCTCGGAATTGCCGCCGATGTTGTAGGTTTCCAGCGGTTGACCCTGCTCGAAGACGGCCTGCAGCGCCGCGGCGTGATCTTCGACGAACAGCCAGTCGCGCACGTTGGAACCGTCGCCGTAGACCGGAAGCGGCTCGCCGGCCAGCGCCTTGATGATCACCAGCGGGATCAGCTTCTCGGGGAAATGATACGGGCCATAGTTGTTGGAGCAGTTGGTGACCAGAACCGGCAGGCCATAGGTATGGCCCCAGGCGCGGACCAGATGGTCCGAGGACGCCTTCGACGCCGAATAGGGCGATCGCGGGTCGTAGGGCGTGGTCTCGGTGAAGTAGCCTTCGTCGCCCAGCGATCCGAACACCTCGTCGGTCGAGATGTGATGGAAGCGGAACGCGGCCTTCTCGTCGCCCTCCAGACCGCCCCAATACTTGAGCGCCTGCTGAAGCAAGGTGAAGGTGCCGACGATGTTGGTCTGGATGAAGTCGCCCGGTCCGTCGATGGAGCGATCGACATGGCTTTCCGCCGCCAGGTGAGCGATCACCTGGGGGCGGAACGAGGCCAGCGCGGCCGCGACGGCGTCGGAATCCGCGATGTCGGCCTGCACGAAGCGATAACGGGGGCTGTCGGCCACGGGGTCCAGGGACTCCAGGACGCCGGCATAGGTTAGCTTGTCATAGACCAGCACCTCGTGATCGCTGTTCGCGATCAGCCGCCGCACGAGGGCGGAACCGATGAAGCCGGCGCCGCCGGTAATTAGAATGCGCAACTACCAGTCTCCACTTGCGTGTCGTGAGCTCAGGCTTGAGCCAAATTCAACGGATTGCCGTCGTACTCGAACGGGCTGTCGAAGGCCGCAAGCAGCGGCAGCGCCTGGTCCTTCGCCGAGAGCGTCGCCCCCCCGGCCGGCAGCGGCCAATCAATGCTCAGCGCCGGATCGTTCCAGACGATTCCGCCGTCGTGCTCCGGGGAATAGACGTCCGAGACCTTGTAGGCCACCTCCGTGTCGTCCTCGAGTGTGACGAAGGCGTGACCAAATCCGATCGGCACGAATAGCTGATCGCCATTCTGCGCGTTCAGCTCCGCGCAGACGTGATGACCATAGGTCGGGGACCCTTTCCGCAAGTCGATAGCGTAATCCAAGATACGACCTTTGACGCAGCGAACGAGCTTGGCTTGGGCGCGAGGCGGTCGTTGAAAATGGATACCCCGGATGGTCCCAGAATACTTCGAGTAGGATTGGTTGTCCTGAACGAATGTAGAATCGATGCCCAAGGAAATCATTTTCGGCGCGTTGTAAGTTTCTGAAAACCATCCTCGATCATCTTCAAACCGACGAGTTTTAATTACACACACGCCAAGCGTCATATTTTCGTCCCATATCTTAACGGTGGTCGGCCGCCGCTCGCCGCATTGCATTGCAACATCGGCGTTATTGGGTCAAGCGGTGGCATGAACGGCTGGATTTTGAGACTTGAATTGTCTAATCACGCCTCAGAATCAATGACAGAACCGCGAAACTTGCGGCATTTGGGGTTATTTTCCTGAAGCCGCAGCCCAATCGTGGAAATATAGGGCGAAACAGGCAGCGCTTGGCCCACCCAGTCCTAAGCTCCACCGTAGAGGCCGACACGCCTTCGAGCAGCTGTTGCTTTTGATATTTCGCTCAGACGAACATTGCCCTAGGAGGATTCGGGACCCATCGCGCAAAAAACGGCGGCGGCGGAGGCGGAGCGCGATCTTGAAGGCACCCATCCTTGTTGCTGGCGGTGCGGGCTATATCGGCGCGCACACCTGCCTTCGACTCGCGCAGGCCGGATATACGCCCGTCGTCTACGACAACCTGTCGAACGGTTGGGAGTCGTTCGTCCAGTGGGGTCCGCTGGAGGTGGGCGACATCCGGGACGCGGCGCGACTGGACGCCGTCTTCGCCAAACACAGGCCTGTCGCCGTCATTCACTTCGCCGCCTTCATCGAGGTCGGGTTCTCGATCGCCGAGCCGGGCGCGTTCTACGAGAACAATGTCGGGGGAACCCTGACCCTGATCCAGGCCGCGCGACGGGCCGGCGTCGACAAGCTGGTGTTCTCCTCGACCTGCGCGACCTATGGCGCTCCGGTCTACGTGCCAATGGACGAGAAGCATCCGCAGGCCCCGCTGAATCCTTATGGACGCAGCAAGCTGATGGTCGAGCAGGTCCTTGAGGACCTGGACCGCTACAAGGGTTTCCGCTCGGTGGCCCTGCGCTATTTCAACGCCGCCGGCGCCGACCCCGAGGGCCGGATCGGCGAGAAACACGAACCCGAAACCCACGCCATCCCGCTGGCGATCGCCGCCGCCCGGGGCGAGCGCGACAAGTTCATGCTGTTCGGCGGCGACTACGACACGCGCGACGGCACCTGCGTGCGCGATTACATTCATGTGCTGGACCTGGCCGACGCCCATGTCCTGGCGCTGAAATGGCTGCTGGACGGCAAGCCGAGCGAGGTCTTCAACCTGGGCACCGGCACGGGCACCACCGTGCGCGAGCTGGTCGGCGCCATCGAACGGCGGTCCAACCGGCCGTTCCCGCTGGAACTGACGGAGCGCCGGGCCGGAGACGCCCCCAGCCTGGTAGCCGACAACCGCAAGGCGCGCGAGCAACTGGGCTGGACGCCACGCCATGATCTGGACGCGATCATCGAACACGCCTGGGCCTGGCACGCCAACGGCGCGCTGGACTTGAAGCGCTGATCGTTCCCGAGGCAGAAGCTTGGTCTCGTCGCCGCCATCGTATCAACACTGACGCATTCGGCGGCTACACACCGCCTCCGCCGACCCACCGCGCAGGCCGACATTGTCGCCCTGCGCGGCGAGCAATAGGATTCTTGTCATGCACAGCCGCGCCGGCCAACAAGCCCGTCCCGAAGATCTGGTCGATCTGAACGCCCTGCTCAAGGCTTATGACGAGATCCGCCCGGACGTCTCGCGGGTCGACCAGCGGGTGACGTTCGGCACCTCCGGCCATCGCGGCTCCAGCCTGGACGGCGCCTTCAACGAAGCCCACATCCTGGCCATCAGCCAGGCCATCGCCGAGCACCGCGCGAACGCCGGCGTCACCGGCCCGCTGTTCCTCGGCCGCGACACCCACGGCCTCTCCGAGCCAGCCTGGCGCACGGCCCTGGAAGTGCTGGTCGCCAACGGCGTCGAGGTCATGGTCGACAGCCGCGACGGCTTCACCCCGACCCCGGCGGTGTCCCACGCCATCCTCAAGCACAATCGCCTCGTGCCGGGATCGGCCGACGGCGTGCTGATCACCCCGTCGCACAATCCGCCGCGCGATGGCGGCTTCAAGTACAACCCCCCGTCCGGCGGTCCCGCCGGCTCGGACGCCACCACACCGATCGCGGCGCGGGCCAACCAACTGCTGAAGGACGGGCTGGCCGAGGTCCGGCGCATCCCGTTCGAACGGGCCCGGGCCGCGGCGGGCGAGTACGACTTTCTGGCGCATTATATCGATGACCTGCCCAGCGTCCTGGACCTGGAGGCCGTGCGCCGCGCCGGCGTCCGGATCGCGGCCGATCCCCTGGGCGGCGCCGCCGTCGCCTATTGGGGCGAAATCGCCGACCGGCACGGGCTGGACCTGACGGTGGTCAACGACCGGGTCGATCCGCGCTGGGCGTTCATGCCGCTCGACACCGACGGCAAGATCCGCATGGACTGCTCGTCGGCCTCGGCGATGGCCAACCTGATCCACACCATGCAGGGCGGGGCCAAGTTCGACGTGGCGATCGGCAACGACGCCGACGCCGACCGCCACGGCATCGTCACGCCCGACGGCGGCCTGATGAACCCCAACCACTATCTCGCGGTGGCCATCGCCCATCTGTTCAGCCATCGGCCGCAGTGGGGCGCCAATGTCGCCGTCGGCAAGACCCTGGTTTCGTCCTCGATGATCGACCGCGTGGTCGCCAAGCTGGGTCGCCGCCTGCTGGAGGTGCCGGTCGGCTTCAAGCACTTCGTGCCGGGCCTGGTGGACGGCAGCGTGGGCTTCGGCGGCGAGGAGTCAGCCGGCGCGGCCTTCCTGCGCCAGGACGGAACCGTCTGGACCACCGACAAGGACGGCCTGCTGCTGGGCCTGCTGGCCGCCGAGATCAAGGGCGCGACCGGAGCCAGCCCCAGCCAGCTGTACGCCGACCTGACCGTCGAGCACGGCGCCCCGGCCTATGCCCGCATCGACGCGCCCGCCTCCCGCGAGGAGAAGACGCGCCTGGCGTCCCTGAGCCCCAGCGACGTCACGGCGGACGAACTGGCCGGCGAACCGATCGAACGGATCCTCACGACGGCGCCCGGCAATGGCGAGGCGATCGGCGGCCTCAAAGTGGTGACGAAGAACGCCTGGTTCGCCGCCCGCCCCTCGGGCACCGAGGACGTCTACAAGATCTACGCCGAGTCGTTCCTGGGCCCCGACCATCTGAAGGAGGTCCAGGACGAGGCCAGGAAGGTGGTCGCCGGCGCGCTGGCCGGCTGACCGTCGCCTGCGACACAATGCCCCGAATGATGAACGACAGATAAATTGCTGGTTAAGGGTATGTCCGCACTTTGTAGCCTAGTCTGGTTTCATCAAAACCAAGGTTAGTCTCATGGCTTGCTTCACCCTTCGCCCTTCGGACCGCTCGGAATTCGACTCGTTGCTCGGCGAACTGGCCACCCAGTTCCCTGCCGCGCACGTCGAGGCCGCCCACAACGACAACTGGGCGTCCTATCGTGTCGACATTTCATGCGACGCGCCTTGGGAAGGCGACCTGACCGCCTGGCTGCAGAGCAAGCACGCCAACTGCCCCCGCACCTGACCCGAGCTACTGGCTGGCCCACAGGATGCGGGCGATCCACACCACCTCGGCCAGGTCCAGCGTCCGGTCGCGGCCGTCGCGGTTCAGCGAGGCCAGCTCGACGCTGCGGGCCGTGACCCGCGCCAGCTCCTTGACCAGCAGCTCCCCGCCCGTGGTCCGCACCACCACCCGGTCGCCCCGGCGCGGCTCGACCGCCGGCGAGACCAGGATGCGATCACCGTCGCGGAACACCGGGGCCAAGGCGTCGCCGGCGATCTCCAGGGCATAGACGCCCTCGTCGGCCAATCCCGGAAAGTCGATCTCGTCCCAGCCCGCGCCGATCGGCGCGCCGGTCTCGTCGAACACGCCCTCGGCCCCGGCCTGGGCGAAGCCGATCAGCGGCACGGCGCGCGGATTGGGCCTGGGCGTCCGCTCGGTCAGGGCGGCGAACTCGGAAAATCCGACCCCCGTCGCCTCCAGCACCTTGGCCAGGCTCTCGGTCGACGGCCAGCGCGGCCGCGAATCGCCGTCGCCACGCTTCGAACGATTGAAACTGGTGGGGTCCAGACCCGCCATCTTGGCCATGGCCGACGGGCTCATGTCGAACCGCTTGGCCAAGGCGTCGATCGCGGTCCAGATTTCGGCATGCGACAGAGACGACATGGCTGATGCATCCTGGCCGTGAACCCCAGAAAATAGGCCTCGGACCTAGGAAAGTAAACCTAATCGACCATCGCGAAGTTGACGTTTACGTAAACGTTGACGACGCTTAGCCGCGAGCATATGGTGATCGCCGATAACCAACCGGCTCGGCCGCAGAAGTCGGGCCTGCCCAGGGAGGGTTCGAATGTTGGCCGACCTGCGACGCCCCGAGCGCACCTTTACAATCCGCCAGCTGTGCAACGAGTTCAAAGCTACGCCGCGCGCCCTGCGCTTTTATGAGGACAAGGGCCTTTTGACGCCGGCGCGCGAAGGCCTGAACCGCGTCTATTCCCACAAGGACCGCGTCCGCCTGCAACTGATCCTGCGCGGCAAGCGCGTGGGCCTGTCGCTGTCGGAAATCCGCGAACTGCTCGACCTTTATGACGAGAACGACGACGGCGCGGCCCAGATGGCCCGGTCGCTGAAGAAGTTCCGTGAGCGCGCCACTGCGCTGGAGCAGCAGCGCGAGGATATCGACGGCGCCCTGATCGAGCTGCGCGAAGCCTGCGCTCGCCTGGAAAAGCGCCTGGCCGAGATCCGCCCCGACCTGCTGCCCCGCGCCGCGGACTACGACCAGGTGCTGCGCGCCCGGCTCGATGGTCACCAGGACGCCTCGCTGGGCAAATAGGCTCTCGTTCCGCGCCGTTCCTTCAAGACCGGGACGACGCAGAGGCCGCCTCTTCCTTCTTACTACCCCACCACTCCCGATCCGACTGACCAGGACCGCTTCATGACCTACCAGCCGCCCGTTCGCGACCACGCCTTCATCCTGCGCGACGTGCTCGACATCGACCAGCACGGCGCCCTGCCGGGCTTCGCCGATGCGCCGTTCGAGACCGTCGAGCAGATTCTCGAGGCCGCCGCCCAGTTCACCGGCGAGGTCCTGGCCCCGCTGAATAGCGTCGGCGACAAGCAGGGCTGCGTCTGGAACAAGGACTTCACGGTCAAGACGCCCGACGGCTTCAAGGAAGCCTACAAGCAGCTGTGCGAAGGCGGCTGGACGGGCCTGGGCTCGGATCCGACCTACGGCGGCCAGGGCCTGCCCCACGTCGTCAACCTGTCCTTCAGCGAGATGTCCAGCTCGGCCAACATGGCCTTCTCGATGTATCCGGGTCTGGCCCACGGCGCCTATTCGGCCATCCACACCGGCGGCAGCGACGAGCAGAAGCAGACCTATCTGCCCAAGATGATCTCGGGCGAGTGGACCGGCACCATGAACCTGACCGAGCCGCACTGCGGCACGGACCTGGGCCTGCTGCGCACCAAGGCGGTTCCGCAGGCCGACGGCAGCTATCGCATCACCGGCCAGAAGATCTGGATCAGCGCCGGCGAGCACGACATGTCGGACAACATCGTCCACCTGGTGCTGGCCCGCATCGAGGGCGCCCCGGCCGGGGTGAAGGGCATCAGCCTGTTCATCGTGCCGAAATACCTGCCCAAGGCCGACGGCTCGGCCGGCGAGCGCAACGAGGGCGTCAAGTGCGTCGGCCTCGAAGAGAAGATGGGCATCCACGGCAACGCCACCTGCGTGATGCAGTACGAGGACGCCAAGGGCTGGCTGATCGGCGAGGAGAACAGCGGCCTGAAGCTGATGTTCGTGATGATGAACGAGGCCCGGCTGGGCGTCGGCCTACAGGGCGTCGCCCAGGCCGAGGCCGCCTATCAGGCCGCCGCCGCCTTCGCCAAGGACCGCCTGCAGGGCCGCTCGCTGACAGGCCCGAAGAACCCTGACGGTCCGGCCGATCCGATCATCGTCCACCCGGACGTGCGCCGCATGCTGCTGGAGAGCAAGGCCCTGATCGAAGGCGGCCGCGCCTTTCTGTTCTGGACCGCCCTGCACGGGGACCTGGCCCACCATCACCCCGACGAGGCCGTCCGCGCCAAGGCCGAGGACTATATGGGCCTGATGACGCCGGTGCTGAAAGGCTACCTGACCGACAAGGGCTTCAAGATCTGCTCGGACGCCATGCAGGTGCACGGCGGCAGCGGCTTCACCGAGCACTTCCCGGCCAGCCAGTACCTGCGCGACGTGCGCATCGCCCTGATCTACGAAGGCACCAACGGCATCCAGGCGCTGGACCTGGTCGGTCGCAAGCTGGCGGCCAAGGGCGGCCGCGGCGTGATGACCTTCTTCCAGGAGATCGACCAGTTCGTCGGCGAGAACGACGGCGACGCCGAGCTGAAGCCGTTCATCGACGCGCTGGCCGGAGTGAAGGCCCAACTGCAGGACGGCACCATGTGGCTGATGCAGAACGGCCTGCAGAACCCTGACAACGCCGGCGCGGCCTCGACCGACTACATGCACCTCTTCGGCCTGACGGGCTTGGCCTATATGTGGTGCCTGATGGTCAAGGCGGCCAACGCCAAGATCGCCGCCGGCTCGACGGATCCATTCTTCACGACCAAGATCGTTACGGCGAAGTACTTCATCGAGCGCATCCTGCCCGACGCCGGGGCGCATCTGGCCAAGCTGAAGACGGGTTCGGAGACGCTGATGGCGTTGCCGGCGGAGGCCTTCTGACCATGGGCGTGCTCGACGCCGAAAAACCGGCCTTGATGGCGCGGGATGACGTGACGACCTTCGACGGCGCGGTCGGCGAGTCCTTCGACGAGCACGCCCCTGGATCCGCGCTGGCGACGCGGCGCCAGAACCACGTCGTCGACCTTCGCCCACGACCGCTCGGCCGCCGCGGCTCCATCGCGAGGACGCTCTAGCCATGCTGCTGGAAGCCGCCATCGTCCTGTGTCTGACCAACGCGACCGACACGGCCGCGTACGGGCAGGTGCGCGATGGCCGCTTCAAGACCACCTCCGCCAAGCTCTCGGGGACCAGCCTCACCTATCGCGAGCCGCTGGCCCAGATACCCTTTCCCGCCGTGGCGGCCGGCCAGACCGGCTGCGTCACCATCGACCCGATCACCCTGGCCAAGCCCCAGATGGTGATCTGGTCGGGCCAGGCGGCGGCCGGCGACCTGGCCGCCGTTCACGACGGAGAGGCCCTCTGCCGCCCGACCGCGCCACCCCACGCCGGCCAGCGCCTGACCTTCGTCTATCGCAAGAGCCTGTTTGGCCGCCTGACCTGCAAGGAGACCCGCTGATGCCGATCGCCGCCGCGCCGCCGCCCGCTCAGGTCGCCCCCGACAGCCGCTCCGCGGTCGTCTGTGTCCGCGCGGCCGGCCCCCGCCCGCTGTTCTTCACCGGCAAGCTGGTTTCCAAACGCCCTGGCTCCAAGCCGCCGGGTGATTTCGAGCTGCCGCTGAAGGCCAATGTCGACCAGTGCAACAACCTGCTGCGCTCGAAGGTGGCCGACTGGACCCTGTCGGTGACCACGCCGGGCTTCAAGGCCTGCTACCTGCCCGCGCCGGCCTTCGGTTATCGCGTCACCTACAGCGCCAAGGCCACGGCCCGGGGGCTGGCCTGCGCGCCGATCGCCAAGTCGCCGATCGGAAGCTGGAAGTGATCCAGTCCCTAGGCCTTGTTGACGCTGTTGGCCTTGATCTGGGCCGCGCCGCGGGCATCCAGGTCCTTGCGCGTGGCCTCCAGGCTGAGCGGCCCCAACAGGGTGGCGTTGACCGCGTCCATGCCCGGGGCGGCGACACCCGGCTTGCGGGCGATCAGGTAGCGCAGAGAGAGCCGCTCGTTGTCCGCGGCGTCGGGCTGGGTGCCGTGCAGAGTGCAGGCGTGCCACATGGCCGCGTAGCCGGTCTGGCCGGTCAGCAGGTGCTGGCGGGTCTGGACCTCCTGGCCCCGGCCGTCGCGGTACAGCCAGCCGCCCTCGTTGCGGGTCAGGTCATGCGGGAACAGCGTCCCGCCCAGCTTGTGGCTGTCCTCCAGCAGGAACAGCGGGGCGTCATGCGTCCCAACGTCGTGCAGATAGACGTACAGGGTGATGAAGTCGGCTTCCCGGTCCTTGTAGTCGATCAGGTCCTGGTGGAAGTCGATGCCGTAGAAATAGGTGATGTCCCGGAACGGGGCCCTGACATAGGCGCCCAGGTTGTTGACCGGATTGCCGGCGATGCGGGCCTTGAGCCAGTCGGGCACGACGCTGGCCGGCACGCCACAGATCAGCTTCTTGAGCAGGATCTCGTAGCCGTCGCCCAGCAGGGCTTCGAGCGCCGCCACAATGGCGGGATCCTTCTCGACGAAGGCCAGGTCGTCCTCGAACCGCTCCAGCAGGTTGCGGCCGGGCGCGGGGTTGACGCCGATATATTGCGGATCGGCGTCGAACTCGGCTTCCGACAGGAACAGGTCCGCGTCGAACGTCCGAAGCGCGCGGATCTTGGCCAGCAGGGCGCTCGCCGCCGCCGGGTCCACGCCGCCGCCGAACACATGATAGCCGCGCGCGATGAAGTCGCGCACCGCCGGGTGGGCCGCGTCCGTCGAGCGTTCGGCTGCCGTCATCGTCCTGATCTCCAAATCACCGGAATTCAGACGCCTTTTTGGTTAACGAACCATCCAAGTCTACGCAGGAAGGAGCCATACAATGGCCGACGCTTACATCTTTGACGCCGTGCGCACGCCGCGCGGCAAGGGCAAGAAGGACGGGTCTCTGCACGAGATCACGGCCCTGTCCCTGGCCACCCAGGTCCTGGAAAGCCTGCGCGACCGCAATGGCCTGGACACCGCGTACGTCGATGACGTCGTCCTGGGCTGCGTCGCCCCGGTCGGCGAGCAGGGCAGCGACATCGCCCGCACCGCCGTGCTGACCGCCGACTACGCCGAGAGCGTCGCCGGCGTGCAGATCAACCGCTTCTGCGCCTCGGGCCTGGAGGCGGTGAACATGGCCGCGGCCAAGGTCGCCTCCGGCGAGGCCCAGCTGGCGATCGGCGGCGGCGTCGAGAGCATGAGCCGCGTGCCCATGGGCAGCGACGGCGGCGCCTGGCCGACCGACCCGTCCTCGGCCTTCAAGACCTATTTCGCCCCGCAGGGCGTCAGCGCCGACCTGATCGCCTCGCTGTACGGCTTCTCGCGCGACGACGTCGACGCCTACGCCGTCGAGAGCCAGAAGCGCGCGGCGGCCTCGTGGGCCGACGGTCGGTTCAGGAACTCGGTGATCGGGGTGAAGGACCAGCTGGGCCTGACGATCCTGGATCACGACGAAACCGTGCGTGGGAACACCACCATGCAGACCCTGGCTTCGCTGAACCCCTCGTTCCAGGGCATGGGCGACATGGCCTTCGACGCCGTCGTCACCCAGCGCTATCCGCAGGTGGAAAAGGTCAACCACGTCCACCACGCCGGCAACAGCTCGGGCATCGTCGATGGCGCCGCTGGCGTGCTGATCGGCACCAAGGAAATGGGCGAGGCCCTGGGCCTGAAGGCCCGCGCCCGCATCAAGGGCGCGGCCTCGATCGGCAGCGAGCCCTCGATCATGCTGACCGGTCCGTCGCTGGTCACCGAGAAGCTGCTCAAGAAGCTGAAGATGGAGGTCAAGGACATCGACCTCTATGAGCTGAACGAAGCCTTCGCCGCCGTCGTCCTGCGCATGATGCAGGCGCTGGACATCCCGCACGACAAGATGAACGTCAACGGCGGCGCCATTGCCATGGGCCACCCGCTGGGCGCCACCGGCGCGATGATCCTGGGCACCATGGTCGACGAGCTGGAGCGCTCGGACAAGGAAACCGCCCTGATCACCCTGTGCGTCGGCGCCGGCATGGGCACCGCCACCGTCATCGAACGCGTCTAAGAGCCGAGGACTAGAACCATGGAAAACTTCAAGATCGAGGTCGACGGCGACGACATCGCCCTGGTCACCTTCGACGTGCCCGGCCGCTCGATGAACACCCTGACCGCCTCGGTGATCCGCGAGATCGGCGAGGTGGTGGAAGCCATCAAGTCCGACGCCGCCATCAAGGGCGCGGTGATCACCTCGGGCAAGACCACCGGCTTCTGCGCGGGCGCCGACCTGGGCGAACTCGGCGATGCGGAAGGCGGCATCGGGGGCGGCGACCTGAAGGCGGCCTTCGACGCCGGCTTCGCCCTGAACAAGGCCTTCCGGGCGCTCGAGACCGGCGGCAAGCCGATCGCCGCGGCGATCAACGGCCTGGCGATGGGCGGCGGGCTGGAAATGACCCTGGCCTGCCACTACCGCGTGGTAGCCGACAATCCGAAGATCCAGCTGTCCCTGCCGGAGGCCAAGGTCGGCCTGCTGCCCGGCGGCGGCGGCACCCAGCGCCTGACCCGACTGATGGGCGTGATGGCCGCGGCCCCCTTCCTGCTGGAAGGCAAGTCGATGAAACCGGCCGAGGCCCTGGGCTTCAAGGTGGTGCACGAGGTCGTTCCCGCCGGGACCGAGGTCGAGGCGGCCAAGGCCTGGGTCAAGACCAAGGGCGACCCGGTCGCGCCCTGGGACAAGAAGGACTTCAAGATTCCGGGCGGCGGTCCCTACACGGCCAGCGGCAGCCAGGTGTTCATCATGGGCAACGCCATGCTGCGCAAGCAGACCTACGGCAACTATCCCGCCCAGTTGAACATCATGAAGGCGGTCTATGAGGGCCTGCAGGTTCCGTTCGACGCGGCCATCCGCATCGAGACCCGCTACTTCCTCAAGACCCTGATGTCGCCCCAGGCCAAGGGCATGATCCGCACGCTGTTCCTCAGCCTGCAGGAGCTGGGCAAGGGCTCGGGCCGGCCAGCCGGCGTGCCGCACTACGACGTCAAGAAGGTGGCCGTGCTGGGCGCCGGCATGATGGGCGCGGGCATCGCCTACGTCCAAGCCATGGCCGGCATCGAGACGGTGCTGATCGACCAGAGCCAGGAAGCCGCCGACAAGGGCAAGGGCTACGCCGAGGGCCTGGTCAAGAAGGCCGTCTCGCGCGGCAAGATGACGGCGGAAAAGGGCGAAGCGATCCTCGCCCTGATCCACCCGACGGCCGACTACGCCAACGTCAAGGGTTCGGACCTGGTGGTGGAAGCCGTGTTCGAGAACCGCGAAGTGAAGGCCGGCGTCACCAAGCTGGCGGAAGCCCAGCTGGCCGACACCGCGATCTTCGGCTCCAACACCTCGACCCTGCCGATCACCGGCCTGGCCAAGGCTTCGGTGCGTCCGGCGTCGTTCATCGGCATCCACTTCTTCTCGCCGGTCGACAAGATGGGCCTGGTCGAGATCATCATGGGCGAAGAGACGAGCCAGGAGGCCCTAGCCAAGTCGATCGACTACGTCCTGAAGATCAAGAAGACCCCGATCGTCGTCAACGACAGCCGCGGCTTCTACACGTCGCGCTGCTTCGGCACCTTCGTGCAGGAAGGCATGGAGCTGCTGGCCGACGGCTACGCCCCGGCCATCATCGACAATGTCGGCCGGGCCACCGGCATGCCGCGCGGTCCGCTGGAGATGCACGACGACGTCGCGCTGGACCTGTCCTACAAGATCGCCCAGCAGACCAAGAAGGACCTCGGCGACAAGTACGAGGAGCGCCCCTTCACCACGATCATCGAGAAGATGGTCGAGGGCGAGGGCCGCTACGGCCGCAAGAACGGCAAGGGCTTCTACGATTATCCGGAGAACGGCCCCAAGGTCTTGTGGAAGGGCTTGTCCGACCTGGCGCCGGTCAGGATCGCCGAAGTCGACAAGGTCGGAATCGAGGAGATCCGCACCCGGCTCCTCTACCGCCAGGCCGTGGAAGCCGCCCGTTGCTTCGAGGAGGGCGTGATCACCGACCCTCGCGAGGCCGACGTCGGCGCCATCCTGGGTTGGGGCTTCGCGCCCTGGACCGGCGGCCCCGTCAGCCTGATCGACGGCATGGGCGCGGCCCGGTTTGTCGAGGCCTGCGACACTTTGGCGCAGAAATACGGTGGGCGGTTCTCGCCGCCACAATTGCTGCGCGACATGGCCGCCAAGGGCGAGACTTTCTACGGTCGATTTGGGACCAAGGAGCGGGCCGCGGCCTAACCCGCCCGCACAGCTCGATACTTCGGAAAGGGCTCGCCGATTATGGCGGGCCCTTTCTATTTGAGTTCACATCATAATTGACGCTGACATCTCGTAGAATTTGTATCTCTATACATAAATATCATCGGTCATTAAGTGGCATAATACCGAATGTATGTTTGAATTGCAAAATTGTATAACAATTGAAAGTTCGCTGAGCAGAAATGTCGGATTCATTTTCCACAACGCTTTCGCATGAACTTATCGCCAGGAAGATCCCCTTCAGTGGACTCTCCACGCTTCGCACCAGCTCCCAGACACCGCTGTCGAAGATCGCCACCGCCGCGGGTCGCTTGATCCCGTCGCTCGAAGCCTAGGTCATCGGCAGTCGCCACCGTCGGATCAAGTTTGCTGCGGCGCAAAAAATGATCGTTTTAGTCTGTGAAGAGCCCCGTCGCATGTATCGGCCGATAGTGTGTTAACTGACCTACTTTTCATGGTCTCTCGCCAGAAAGCAAACGAAGAGAACAAGAAAAGATTTCAAATTAAGAAATTCTTCTCAGCCACGATCACGAAAACTGACTTCATTTCTAAGTAACGTGAGGCGTTTTGTCGCGTTATTCGTCGATAAATCACCGTTACGGCAAAATGCCTATTTTTTATACTTGAGCCTACATTAGCCAAGTAGCGCCACTGTACCAGTCGTTAACCGATGAATGTTGATCTCCCCTCGCCACGGAGAGACACATGACTCGCTACTTCACAGCCAAGGGCGTCGAACTTTTCCTTTCGGCGGCGCCGAACAGTTGGCCAGCTCATAGTTCGGCCAAGGAAACCCAAGTCGGAACCGCGAACAACGACGTCTTCCAAGGGTCAGGCGGCGATACGCTGATCGGAGGCGCGGGCGACGACACCTATTACCTGTGGGACAGCCGCTCGACCGCGGTCGAGTACGCCGGCCAGGGCGTCGACACCGTCGACGCCCGGTTCTGGGGCCCGGTGACGCTGGCGGCCAATGTCGAGAACCTGTTGCTGAACTCCGCGGGATCAACCGCCGGGACCGGCAACGCCCTGAACAACATCATCGTGGCGGGAACCGTCGGCGCGACGCTGAACGGCCTGGCCGGCGACGACGTCCTGGTCGGCGGCGCGAAGGGCGACCTGTTCAAGGTCGCCGCCGGCAACGGCTCCGACGCCATCCTGAACTTCAAGCCCGGCAGCGACGTCATCCAGCTGAGCGGCTACGGCGTCACCAGCTTCGCCCAGCTCCAGACCCTGGCCACCCAGAGCGGCGCCGACGTCAAGCTCGGCTTCGCCAACGGCGAGAGCCTGGTGATCCGCGACACCGCGCTCTCCAGCCTGACCGCCTACGACTTCGGCCTGAAGGCCGACCCCGCCGCCATTCCGGCCGGCTACTCCCAGCTGGTCGGACCCGGCAAGGCCTATACCGCCCACGGCTGGTACGTGCTCAACAACGTCTGGAACCCCGGCAACCTCGTCTACGGCACCGACTACACGGTCGACAGCGCCTACAGCGCCGCCGACATGACCTCCAAGACCACCTTCAACTGGTCGTTCCCGGTCACCACCGACTCGGCCCACACCATCCGCGCCTATCCCGAGGTGATCTTCGGTCCGGCCCCGATGAGCGGCGGCCACAAGGCCTCGGACATCACCACCGTCCTGCCCGCCCAGGTCAGCAGCCTGACCGCCCTGACGGCCGACTACGACGTCAGCTACAAGGGCAACACCGGCGGCTTCAACGTCTCGTTCGACATCTGGCTGACCGACACCCCCAATGGCGGCGCCGACACCGTCACCACCGAAGTCATGGTCTGGGTGCACAAGGGCGACTTCGACGCCTTCGGCCAGCAGGTCGGGACCTATTCCAACGGTTCGGTGACCGGCAAGATCTACGCCTCGACCACCGGCGACTGGACCTACACCGCCGTCGTTCTCGACCAGGACATGCCGAAGGGCCAGATCGACATCGCCGGGATCCTGACCACGCTCAAGGGCCTGAATCTCGTCTCCTCGACCGACTATGTCGCCTCGGTGGAACTGGGGGCGGAGGTCGTGTCCGGCGCCGGCTCGCTGACCATCAACAACCTCGACCTCGACGTCCAGACCAAGGCGGCCGACGGCACCTTGACCACCATGCACGTGGAGGGGTCCGACGTAACGACCACCATCTCGCGGCCAGCCCCGGAACAACCCGCGGAACAACCCGCGCCGCTGCCCGATATCTCGGGCGACGACAGCGTCGCCTACGACGGGACGGCGTCGACGGTCCAAGGGGGCGATGGTCACGACACCTTGGTGCTGCACCTCGCCGCCACAGTCGATCTGTCCGCCACGTCCGACCAGATGGTCGGCGGCGCGGTCGTGACGGGCTTCGAGGACGTCGACGCCTCGGCCGCCACCGGCGCCGTCTCGCTCACCGGCGCCGCTGACGACAACAGCCTGACGGGCGGCGCCTATGCCGACACCCTGTTCGGCGGCGACGGCAATGACACGCTGCGCGGTCGCTCGGGCAATGACTCCCTCGACGGCGGCAATGGCAACGACATTCTCGATGGCGGCGCGGGCGTGGACAAGATCCTCGGTCAAGCCGGCGACGACAAGGTCGTCTATGATGCGGCCGACTCCGTCATCAACGGCGGCTCGGGACGTGACACCCTCATCCTCAAGGTCGGTGCGACGGTCGATTTGGGCACCTTCACGACCAACCAGGTCGTCAGCGGTGCGGCCTATGTTTCCGGCTTCGAGAACCTCGACGCCACGGGGGCCGGCTCGGGCGTCACGGCGACCGGCTCCGAATTCGCCAACACCCTCGTCGGAAGCGCCTTCGCCGACACGCTGGCCGGGGGAGCGGCGTCCGACGTCCTGGCCGGCGGAGCCGGCGCCGATCTGTTCGTCTTCGGTCCGTATAACGCCGGCGACGCCGACAGGATTACGGACTTTTCGACGAGCCAGGGCGATCGCATGGACCTGTCCGCCATCGACGCGATCGCCGGGGGCGTGGACGATCCCTTCGCCTTCATCGGCCAGGAAGCCTTCCATCACGTCGCCGGCGAACTCCGCTACAGCGCGGTCACGGGCGGCGTCGTGGTCCAGGCCGACGTCAATGGCGACGGCCTCACGGACTTTTCCATCCAGCTCTCGGTGACGTCGCTGCACAGCACCGACTTCATCCTGTAGCCGCCCCCGCGGCTGCTCGGGCAAGCTCCGTGGACCGTCGGGCGCGAAGCTCGGCGGTCCATTTGCTTAGAACGGGGCCATTCGCTCCAAAGGCTGATGACGTGTCGGCCCCAAAGTTTCCCCCAATCTATATTTCCCGAAACAATACAGATCCACAACGCAACGTCGAAAACGTACTTAACGGCTTTTAAACCGTACCTATATCGCAACCGTTAATCTCGATATGAGAATTCAATGGAACGCTAAACACTGACCGGTCCCAGACCCGTTCGCAGTACGGATTATTGACATGACGACTATCACTTCAGGTCATGACTTGGTCGCGATGTCGCCGCCGCCGAGGTTCCGCGTGAACTGGAGCCGGATCGGCTTCCTCGCGCTGAACGTCGCCGCCTGGGCCGGCATCGTCACGGCCATCCGACTGCTCGGCTGATCGCCGCCGCGAACAGCGGCGCGTCTTCGCCATCCGCGCGGGTTCCGATGAGCCGCCGAGACCTTCCAGGCTTCCGCGTCAACGGCCCGCCGAACTCCCGACGCCGGGCGGAGCTGTCACCAGCCACGCGCCATGAGGTCGGGGTCGACCGGACACGACGGCGCCCACCCCGCCCACTGTCCGCATAATTCCCATCGCGATGATCGAAGACGCCAGGCGCCGGCACGCTCTGGCGCGGCGGCGCGTTCTGGGCGACAACCGGCCGCGGCCGGGACATGCTCGATCACGGCCTGGAAGCAGGAGCGGTGGAAGAACATGTCTGCGTTCATCTACAAGCCTTCGCGCCGCTGGATACTGCAAGGCGTCGCGGCGACCAGCGGCGGCTTGCTGGCCAGCCTGAGCCCGCCCGTGGCGGGGCAGGCGCTGCAGCCGCGGATGGGGCGGCCCATGCACCCCGTCTCGCGCGAGGCGTTCGGCCTCCATCTGGTGGGAGTCGCCGGTTGGGACCAGGGACCTGGCGCCGCCCGAAACACCCCGCTCAACACGTTCGGCTGCCGGTCCGTGCGCATATGGGACACGGGAGCGACCTGGCGGCGCATCGAGGGGCGCGGCAAGGGCGACTACGACTGGTCACGGCTCGACGCCGAAATGGCCGTCTGGACCAAGGGCTTCAGCGACATCCTCTTCTGCCTGGGCCAGGCTCCGGACTGGGCGTCGGCCCCCCGTCGCGGCGCGAACGGTTCGTGGAACCCGAACGCGCCCAACAACAGCCAGGACGCGGCGGACTTCGTCACCGCGCTTCTGCGCCGCTATCCTCAGATCACCGGTCTGGAGCATTGGAACGAACCCGACAGGCGCGACCAGTTCTACAGCGGCACGGTCGAACAGTTGGCGGAGATCAGCGTGGCCCAGGCGCGCGCGGCGCGCGCCGTCCGCCCCGGCGTCGTCATGGTCGGGGCCGCGCCTCAGTCCTTCGGCGATCGCGGCGACTATCTGCGCCGTTACCTGCGCGCCTTGAAGGCGATCGGCGGCGCGGGGGCGATCGATGTCGTGTCGGCCCACACCTATGTCATGCCACGCCAACCCGAGCAGATCGGCGTCCTGGCCGAAATCCTCCGTGGGGTCGCCGATGACGCCGGTTTCAACCTGCCGGTGTGGTCGACCGAGTTCGGATGGGGCGGGATCAGAAACGCCCCCCAGGCCGGCGGCTTCGCCGACGCGGCGACCGGCGCCAAGGTCGCCGCCGCGGGCGCCGTCATGTCCCAGGCCCAGGCGGCGTCGTACATTGCGCGCGCGTACCTGGTATCGTTCGCCTCTGGCTTGGCGCGCCAATACTTCTATGCGGTCGACAAGCCGTTCTCGGCGCTTCGACTGATCGATTTCTCCAACAAGGCCAGGGTCTTGCCGGCCGGCCAGGCCTTGACCCACGTCGCCGGCCTGCTCGGCGGCGGGCAGATTTCGCCGCTTCAGTCCGAAGGCGACCTGCGCAGCGCCGAGTTCGCCTCCGCCGACGGCCGACACGGACAAGCTTTCTGGTGCCTCGACGGCCGGCAGGCCTATGTCGACCTGACGGGCTTCAAATCGGTGCGGGCGGTCACCGGCGACGCCGCCCAACCCCCGTCCTCGCACTATCTGGTCACCGACTCCCCGGTGTTCGCCTTCGTCTGACATGCAGACCCCGTCCAGGGTGACGGACGCCGACGTCCGCCTCCAAGGGCGAGGCCGTTGATGGCCGCATTCGTTTCAGGCCCGACTTTTCGCGGCCATGGTCCCGCCGCACCGCGCCGCTAGAGCTTGATCGGGTGAGATCGAGCCTATCTTTGACGCACCCCGCCACCGACCCGGCCAGACCGACCTCGTCGCTCGGGCGCGCCCCAAGGGACGTCAGGGAGACCCCCATGCCCGCGACAAGGCCGTCCCGCCGGCGACCCCGACGCCAGGGCGCCCAGCGACGCCGCCTGGCGATCGGCGCCGCCTCGCTGGCCTTCCACGGCCTGCTGGGCTGGGCTCTGCTCAAGGCCATTCCCACGCCGCCGATCCTGGTCGAGCCGCGCAGCGTGGTGCTCCAACTCCTGGCGGCCGACCAACCGCGTCTCGCGCAACGGTCCGTCGCATCCAGCCCTCGGACCACGCCGCTCCATCCGCCGCCGCGCCCACTCCCGCCGCCGCGCGTGTCGCCGCTCGCGCCCTCGCCGGGGTCCCCGGCTCCCGCCGCCCCCAGCGCGATCGTCGCCCCGCCCGGTTTCACCGCCCGGGGAAGTCTGACCGGTGGCGGCGAGGCCCTGCGTCAGGCCGCGCGACAAAGCGGTTGCACCGAGGCCGACATCGTCAAGCTGACCAAGGCCGAGCGCGACGCCTGCGCCGAGGCCCTGGGCGCAAAGCACAAGAACGGTCCGGCGCTGTATGCGGCGATCGACCCCGACAAGAAGGCGGCCTTCGACGGCGACTGCAAGAAGGACGACGACTGGTGCCTCTACCGCACCGGCAAGGGTCCCTATCCGGGCCTTTTCGCCCTGGGCCGGAAGAAGAAGATCAAGGGCTGGGATTAGCGCGGATCGAGCGCCTGGAAGTGGTGCCGCTTACAGGACTCGAACCTGTGACCCCCTCATTACGAATGAGGTGCTCTACCAGCTGAGCTAAAGCGGCGCGCTTCGTCCCCGGCCCATTGAACAGACCCGGAAGACACTGGTGTTCCTGTCGCCAAATCACCGACCCGGCGCGAGGAGCGGCCTATTTAGCGGCGCGAGGGCCGCTTGCCAAGCGTCGGCGTGAACCGGCGTTGCGGCGAGGCGCCGCGCCGCCCGTTTCGGGCTCCGGCGGAGGGGCCGCGTCGAAGCCGCCGGGACCGGTCCCCGGCCCAATTCCGGGATCGTCCGGAATGGGCATCAGGGCGCCGCCGGTCTCGGCCGCCCGGACGAACGGCGTGGATTCGGCATAGGCCGAAGGCAGCGGCGGCAACTCGCTCATCGTGCGTTCACGGCGCTCGAAGCGCGGATGGATCAGCTCGCCGGTCTCGGCGTAGCTGAGGGTCAGCCGCGCCCAGTCGTCGCGGGCATAGGCGAAGGCGCGGCCTTCCGGATCGAGGTCCGACCAGTCGGGCTCCTGCGGCGCGGCCGCGCCTCGGGCGACCCAGGCGCGGGCCTCGTCGGCCTCGCCATTGGCGTAGGCGACGCGCGCCATCAGGCCGGCGAGGCGCGCGGTCAGGACTTCTTCGGGAAGCAGCCGGGCGGCGGCGCGGGCGGCGACCGGATCGCCGCCGATCAGGGCGCTCTCCACCTTCAGCAGCCGGCTCTCGCGGGCCTCGGGCTTCAGGCTGGCGAGAGCGGCCAGGCGCGCCGCCCGCAGCTTGGGGGTCTCGCTGGTCTTCAGGTCGCGGTAGGCCAGCCACAGGGCCGGATGCGGCGCCTGTTTCCAGGCGGCCTCGATCAGCGCTCCAGCCTTGGCCGCCTTGCCGTCGGCGGCCTGCAGGCGCGCGGCCATCACCACGCCCGGCGCGAACTCGGGCTTGAGCCTGGCGGCTTGGGTCGCGAAGTCCAGCGCCTGGGCCAGGACCTTGGGATCGTCGGACTCCTCCAGGCTGGCGGCCGAGGCGGCCAACAGGGCGGCCCGCGCGCGCTCGGCGACCAGGGGCGGGACGATCTTGCGCTCCAAGGCGCCCTGAACCAGGGCCAGGGCCGCCTTCCAGTCGCCGGCCTCCAGCCGGGCTTCGAGCAAGGCGCGCCAGGCCCAGCGGGCGGTCCGGGCCAGGCCGTAGGCGGTCTCGGCGTGCCGCAGGGCCAGGGCCTTGTCGCCCTCGGCCAGGGCGGTCTGCATCAGGCCGCGCAACCCGGCCAGGCGCATCTCCGGAAAGCCCAGCATGGCGTTGTAGGCTTGGCGCGCGGCGACATGGTCGCCCGCCGCCTCGGCCGCCTGGGCGGCCAGGACGCGGACCAGGGCTGGAGCGTCCTCCGCCAGTTCGGAGGCTTTCTGGGCCAGGCGGCGGGCTTCGGAGCCGTCGCCGGCGGCCACGGCCAGGAAGCCGCGCGACAGGGCCTCGACGCCCTGCTTGCGCTTGACCTCGGCCCGGGCCCGGGCGGCGCGCTTGGGCGCCTCGACCACCCAGAGCAGGCCACGCCACAGGATCGTGGCCAGGAGGGCGGTGAACAGGGTCAGCAGGGCGGCGGCGGCGGCCGTCATCTCGATCCGCCAGCCCATCCAGTCGAGGCTGGCCGCGCCGGGTTCGCCGGTCAGGGCGACCACCGCCACGGCGAGGGCGGCGACCAGGAAAAGGACGATCGCCGCGCGGATCATGGGGCCACCGGCGCGGGGCGCGTCACCTGGACCAGCCCCGCCAAGGCGTCGGCGCGGATGGCGGCGATGTGGCGGTCGATCTCGACCCGGCGCTCGGCGGCGGCGCGCCAAGAGACCAGCACGGCCTGGGCCGACGGCGGCAGGGTCTCGACGGTGGCCAGAGCGCCCTCGATGTCGCCTTCGTTCAACAGGTTCTGCGCGCGGCCCAGTACGGCGTCGGGGCTCCGCCCCTGGGTCGAACCCACCTGGCGGATCGAGACGATGCTGGACAGGGCGTGCCGCAGGCGCGCCAGGAAATCGGCGTTGCGGCCCGGATCACGGGCGGCGACGGCGGCCCGGCCGGCCAGGGTCTCGAACTCGTCGGCGAGGCCCGCGCGAGTCGGCGCCCCGTCCTGGGCCAGGCGGGCCAGGGCCCGCAGGTCCGGCGACAGGGGCAGCACCCGCTCCAGGCTGGCCAGTTCCTCGGCGAACGGCCGCGCCGTGCGGGCCGCGTCGGCCAAGGTGGCGGCGGCCAGGGCCGCGCCGGCGGCGTCCAGGGCCCGCTGCTGGCCGGTTTCCAGAACCGCGACGCGGCCTTCCAACTGAGCGACGCCTTCGGGCGCCGGGGGCGGGACGGCGGCGACGCTGGGCTCCCCGTAGAGCGGCCGCTCGGCGACCGAGGGGGACGGGGCCGGATCGCCGGCGGGCTGGTGGATCGCCGGCGGCGCCTTGGCGCGGGAGAACCAGGTCGGACCGAATCGCGCCAGGGCCGCGCCAGCCGCCACGCAGACAATGCCGAAGGCGATCAGCGCCCAGAAGCCCGGCCCCAGCAGGCGGCGACGGCCGTACAGCGCCGGGTCGCGCGGCGCGTCGGAGTCAACGGGATCGGGAGCGAGCGTCATGCGCCATTCGTGCCCCACGCCGCCGCGCGGCGCAACGTTCAGCTAGGGCGTAAGCAGCGCCAGCAGCGCGGTTTCATTCGGGTGCGGCGCGGACGTCACGCCGCCCAGCCGCCCGGCTTCCACCGCCCCCTCCAGCGGCCGCGCCACCGCCGCCGACAGGCACAACGCCCGCAGCCCCGGCGCGGGCCGCTCCGCGAGCCAGCGCGACAACACCCGGGCCGCGCGCGGCGAATGCAGCAGCACGGCTTCCAGCCGGCCAAGCCCCGCCAGGGTGGCGGGCGAGGGATCGCGATCGACGGTCTCGTAGACCGCCAACCGACGGGCGTTCAGTCCCCCGGAAACCAGGGGCGCGATCAGGTCGCCCGCCGGCTCCAGGGCCGACGGATGCAGCACCGCGCCATCCAGCCGCCCCACGTGGTCCAGAATCAGGCTCGCCAAGGCCTCGACATCGCCCTCGGCCGAGGCGACTTCCGCGAACCCGGCCTCGCGGGCCGCCCACGCCGTCCGGTCGCCGACCGCGAACACCGGCCGATCGCGGTCGGCGTCGAGACGGGCGAAGGCGGCGACGCCGTTGACGCTGGTGAAGGCCAGGGCCGCGACACCGGCGAGGTCGACGGGCGGAGAAAGGTCGCGGACCTCCAGCAGGGGATCGACCAGCGGCGCCAGGCCCAGGGCTTCCAGGCGGGCGGCGGTGGCTTCCGCGCCCGGCGAGGCCCGGGTGACCCAGATCCGCCGCGCGCCGTTGGTCATCGCCTAGTCCGTCAAGATCAGGGCCGAACCGCCCTCGGCGCGGACGGCGCTTCCCAGGTCCAGGCCCAGAGCGCGAGCCTCGCCGGCCGCATCCGAGCTGGAAAGCGTGATGGCGCCCTCGCGCCGGAAGCGCTGGACGCCGTCGGGGGTCAGGGCCTCGACGATCATCGTCAGATCCAGGCCCTTCAGCCGGGCATGGGCCCCGACCGCCGTGCGGCACGAACCCTCCAGGGCGTAGAGCGCGCCGCGTTCGGCGGCGACGGCCAGGGTCGTGGCCTGGCAGCGCACGGCCTGCAGCCAGGGCAGGTGGACGTCCTCGGCCCGGGTCTCGATGACCAGGGCGCCCTGGCCCGGCGCCGGCGGCGCGGCCAGGGGGTCGAGCCAGCTGCGGGTCAGGTGGCCCAGGCCCAGGCGGTTGAGGCCCGACTGGGCCAGCAGGATGGCGTCGGCCTCGCCGCGCTCCAGCTTGGCCAGGCGGGTGTCGACATTGCCGCGCAGCATGACGATCTCAAGGTCGGGCCGCACATGCAGGGCTTGCGCCTGTCGTCGAAGCGAGGCGGTGCCCAGGCGCGCGCCCCGGGGCAGGTCTTCCAGTCGTTCGGCCACGGGACTGATGAAGGCGTCGCGCGGATCCTCGCGCTCCGGCGTGGCGGCCAGCACCAGGCCGGGCGGCAGCTCGGCGGGCATGTCCTTCAGCGAGTGGATCGCGCAGTCGATGCGGCCGTCCAGCAGGGCCTCCTCGATCTCCTTGGTGAACAGCCCCTTGCCGCCGATTTCCATCAGCCGGCGATCCTGGATCCGGTCGCCGCTGGTGACGATCGGGATCAGCTGGGCGAAGGCGTCGAGATCGTCGCCGGGACCGGCGCCGAGCGCCGCCGCGATACGGGCCTGCATCAGGCCGGACTGGGCCAGCGACAGCTTCGAGCCGCGCGCGCCGATGCGGATGGGTTGCCGGGACACGGTGGGGGCGTTACCTGCAGAGCGAATAAGAGCCTTCGCTGCTACAGGAGCGGCGGGACCCCGGCAACCGAATGACGCCCCCTAAGAAGTCGACGCTCACCATCCTCGGCCTGGAGACCAGCTGCGACGAGACCGCCGCGTCCGTCGTGCGCCGGACCGCGGACGGCCGTGTCGAGGTGCTGTCCTCGATTGTCGGCACCCAGTTCGAGCAGCACGCCCCGTTCGGCGGCGTGGTGCCGGAGATCGCCGCTCGGGCCCACGTGGAGGCCGTCGACGCCGTCGCCGCCGAGGCCATGCGCGCGGCGGGGATCGGCTTCGACGCCCTGGACGGCGTGGCCGCCACCGCCGGGCCAGGCCTGGTGGGCGGGGTGATGGTGGGGCTGGCGTTCGGCAAGGCCGTGGCCCTGGCCCGCGACCTGCCGCTGGTGGCGGTCAATCACCTGGAGGGCCACGCGGTCTCGGCCCGACTGGGGGCGGAGGTGGACTATCCGTTCCTGCTGCTGCTGGTCTCCGGCGGTCACTGCCAGCTCCTGGAGGTGGCTGGGGTCGGAGCCTGCACCCGCCTGGGCACCACCATCGACGACGCGGCCGGCGAGGCCTTCGACAAGATCGCCAAGAGCCTGGGCCTGCCCTATCCCGGCGGTCCGGCCCTGGAGAAACTGGCGGCGGCTGGCGACCCGAGCCAGTTCGACCTGCCCCGCGCCCTGCTGGGCCGCAAGGACTGCGACTTCTCGTTCTCGGGCCTGAAGACCGCCGCCGCCCGGCTGGCTGAGAAGATCACCGACGAGCAGCGGCGCGCCGACCTGGCCGCCGCCGTGCAGTTCGCCATCGCCCGCCAGCTGTCCGAGCGCACCGACCGGGCGATGAAGCTCTATGCGGCCAGCCACCCGGGCGAGGCCCTGCGCTTCGTCGTGGCCGGCGGCGTGGCCGCCAATGGCGCGGTGCGCGCGGCGCTGCGAAAGAACTGCGCCGACAACGGCTTTTCGTTCGACGCCCCGCCTCTAGCCTACTGCACCGACAACGCCGCCATGATCGCCCTGGCCGGGGCCGAACGGCTGGCGCAGGGAATTTCCGACGATCTGGACGCCGTGGCGCGTCCGCGTTGGCCCCTGGACGAGGCGGCGGCGTTATCCAATCCCAGCAACAGTTTCGGCCGCAAGGGAGCCAAGGCGTGAAGTTCAATCATGCGGGCGTCATCGGCGCCGGCGCCTGGGGCACGGCCCTGGCCCAGGTCGCGGCCCGGGCGGGTCTCCAGGTCACCCTGCAGGCCCGCGAGCCCGAGGTCGTCGCCTCGATCGCCGCCGACCGCGAGAACACGATGTTCCTGGCCGGGGTGAAGCTGGAGGACGCGATCACCGCCTCAGCCGACATGGCGGCGCTGGCCGCCTGCGACCTGATCCTGGCCGTGCCGCCGGCCCAGCACCTGCGCTCGGCCCTGACGGCCCTGAAGCCGCACCTGAAGGCGGGCGTCCCGGTGGTGCTGTGCTCCAAGGGCGTCGAGCAAGGCACGCTGAAACTGATGAGCGACGTGGCCGCCGAGGTGCTGCCCGACGCGCCGATCGCCGTGCTGTCGGGACCCAGCTTCGCCGGCGAGGTGGCGCGCGGCCTGCCGACCGCGGTCACCCTGGCCTGCGAGGACGAGGACCTGGGCCGCCGCATCGGCGAGGCGATCGCCATTCCCACGTTCCGGCCCTACTGGGCCGCCGACGTGATCGGGGCCGAGGCGGGCGGAGCGGTGAAGAACGTCCTGGCCATCGCGTGTGGCATTTCCGAAGGCAAGAGCCTGGGCCGCAGCGCCCACGCCGCCCTGATCACCCGCGGCTTCGCCGAGCTGACCCGCCTGGCCGTGGCCCTGGGCGGCAAGGCCGAGACCGTCGCCGGCCTGTGCGGCCTGGGCGACCTGGTGCTGACCTGCTCCAGCCCGCAGTCGCGCAACATGAGCGTCGGCCTGGCCCTGGGCGGCGGCCAGACCCTGGACCAGGCCCTGGCCGGCAAGGTCTCGGTGGCCGAGGGCGTCGCCTCCGCGCCCGCCGTCCGCGCCCTGGCCCGATCCCTGGGGGTCGAGACCCCGATCTGCGAGGCCGTCGCCGCCATCCTCGCCGGCGAGGTCGACGTCGACAGCGCCATCCTCGGCCTCCTCTCGCGCCCCCTGAAGGCCGAGGCCTAGAGCAACGAGGGGACACACACTCACCCCACGGCCTTTGAATACCGGCACGGACAGACGCGTGAGTGTGTGTCCCCATCTTGATCCTGAAAGGAACCGTCCCATGCCCCTCTACGCCATCACCTGCAAGGACAAGCCCGGCGCGCTCGAGACCCGCCTGGCGACCCGCCCGGCCCACCTGGACTACCTGAACAACAGCCCGAACCTGAAGCTGGCCGGCGCCCTGCTGGACGACGACGGCAATCCGATCGGATCGATCATCGTGGTCGAGGCCGAAGACAAGGCCGCCGCCCAGGCCCAGGCCGACAACGACCCGTTCACGGCCGCCGGCGTGTTCGAGAGCGTCGAGGTCCACTTCTGGCGGCTGGCGATCGGCGCGCTGTAGCCTCGACCTCACCCCGGACGAGCGCCCTGTTCGAGCCATGTCCCGCACCGACCCCGCCAATCCCGCCCGCCCCGCCGCTGGCACGATCCTGTGTCCCCTGGACGAGATCGCCTCGCCCGGCGCGCGGGGCTTTCGCTTCCGGAACGGGGAGGCCGTGTTCGCCGGTTTCGTCGTCCGGCGGAACGAGGCCGTGGTCGGCTATGTCGACAGCTGCCCGCACGCCGGCTGGCCCCTGGCCGGCCCGAACGGCCGCTTCCTGACCCGCGAGAACGACCTGATCCTCTGCGCCGGCCACGCGGCCCTGTTCCGGATAGAGGACGGGGCGATGGTCGCCGGTCCCTGCCAGGAAGTCGCCCTGACGCCGTGGCCGGTGCGGATCCAGGGTTCACATATCGTTGTCGCCTAGAACCTCGTCTTAACCCGTTCGACCTAGGCTTGCGCTCGACACAAACCGGGAAACCGCGCCATGGCCGACGGGTCCACGACCAATTTCGACGCCGAACTGACCGACGCCCAGGACGCCCGGGGCCTGGGCGCCAAGCTGCGCTCGTTCGCCAAGGTCAATCCCCGCTTCGCCCCGGACCTGGCCCGCACCATGCTGGCCCGGCGCGACCATTCGGTGGTCGAGGCCTTCAACGCCCATAGCGAAAAGACCGGCTACGAGTTCACCTCGGGCTGGGCCTCGAACAACATCCCGTTCGTCACCCCGCTGCTGCGCGAGTTCGCGAAGAAGCGCGGCGACGCCCCGATCCGCTATCTGGAAATCGGGGCCTATGAGGGCCGCAACCTGGCCTTCATGGACTGGCTGATGCCGGACCGCCTGGACGTCACCGTGATCGATCCCTGGTTCGACGAGGCCCTGAACCCGGAAGAAAAGTACCACGCCGTCGAGCCGCGCTTTCACCGCAACATGGCCCGCACCTCGTTCCGGTCGATGACCGCCCGCAAGGGCTTCTCGACCTACGAGCTGCCCAAGATGCTGGCGGCGGGCGAGTCGTTCGACCTGATCTATGTCGACGGCAGCCACACGGCCCTGGCCGTGCTGATCGACCTGTGCTTCTGCGCCAGCCTGCTCAGCGTGGGCGGCATGATGGTGCTGGACGACTACTGGCACGACATCAGCGAGATCGGCGGCCCGGGCGTGAAGCAGGCCACCGACCAGTTCTTCGGCGCGTTCGGACGCTATTTCGAGATCACCGCCGTGTACCGGCAGGTGGCCCTGACCAAGATCGCCGAGATCCCGCGCTAAGGCTTCACGACTGGGGACAGGCGCACGCGCCTGTCCCCGTCAGAGCCTAGACCCGTTTCTCCGCCGAGAACTCGGCCAGGTCCTCGATCAGCGCCCTGGCGCCCTGGGCCACCAGCGCCCCGCCCTTCTCGGGCGTGGCCTGGGCCGGGTCCGAGCCCATGCGACCGTCGGCGTAGCGGGCGCGGAAGTCCAGCGCCTCGCGGATCGGGCCGGTGGGCGCGATCCTCGGCTCGTAAGACGCGGTCTTGATGCTGTCGGGATAGGCCCACTGGGTCACCGCGATCTCGGACGGCGTCGCATGGCTGCCGTGACCAACCGGAAACTGCTGGTTGGCCAGGCTCAGCACGCCCTTCAGGTCCCACCAGTTCTTCAACTTCAGGGCGAATGGCGCGCGTTCCTTGCGGAAGCTGTACTCGGCATAGATCTCGGAAAACGCCGCCTCGATCGAGGCGACATTGCCGCCGTGGCCATTGAGGAAATAGATCTTCTCGAAGCCATGCGCGCCCAGAGAGCGCACCCAGTCGCCGATCGCGGCGATGAAGGTCGATGGGCGCAGGAAGATCGTGCCCGGGAAGGCCAGATGATGCTGGGCCATGCCGACATTGAAGGTCGGGGCTACCAGAACCGTCTCCGACAGTTTCGACGCCTCGTGCGCGATGATCTCCGGGCACAGCCAGTCGGTGCCCAGAAGGCCCGTCGGTCCGTGCTGCTCGTTCGAGCCGATCGGCACCACCACCGTCTTCGACGTCTTCAGATAGGCCTCGATCTCGGGCCAGGTCGAAAGGGCGAGCAGCATGGCTGGAAACTCCGCGAGAAATCCTGGGCGGCGCGGGAAAAGGCGCCCGCCTACAACTTGGGCACGGCTTTACGCCCATCCAACGGTGAAGCCGACCCCCTTTGCGGACAGGAGAGCCATCCATGGCGCTGCAGCTTGGCGACATCGTTCCGGACTTCACCCAAGCCTCGACCGAGGGCCCGATCCACTTCCACGACTGGGCCCAGGGCTCCTGGGTGGTGCTGTTCTCCCACCCCAAGGACTACACCCCCGTGTGCACCACCGAACTGGGAACCGTGGCCAGGCTGAAACCCGAATTCGACAGGCGGAACGTCAAGGTGATCGGCCTGTCGGTCGACGGCCTGGAGAACCACGGCGGCTGGGCGGCCGACATCGAGGAGACGCAAGGCGCCAGGCTGAACTTCCCGCTGATCGCCGACACCGACCGCTCGGTGTCGAACCTCTACGGCATGATCCATCCCAACGCCTCGGACACCCTGACCGTGCGCTCGGTGTTCATCATCGATCCGAACAAGAAGCTGCGGCTGTCCCTGACCTATCCGGCCTCGACGGGACGGAACTTCGACGAGATCCTGCGGGTGATCGACAGCCTGCAGCTGACCGACGGCCACAAGGTGGCCACCCCGGCCAACTGGACCCAGGGCGGCGACGTGATCATCGTCCCGTCGGTCGACAACGAGGCGGCCAGGACGCTGTTCCCGGGCGGCTGGGACGAGCAGAAGCCCTATCTGCGGGTGGTCAAGCAGCCGGCCTGATCCACGAGCCTTGGACGACGCAGGCCAAACGCGCTAGCTCGAGCCTGCGCCGTTCAAACCCGAGATCCCGATGACATCGATCGTACTCGCCTTGGCGCTCGTGGCGGCGACGATCGCCCCGCCCGTCCAGGACCTGGCCGGCAACCGGCTCGAGGCCTTCGCCGCGACGCCGTCGCAAGGGCCTGAGGGCGCACCGCCGCTGCATTGCGCCACCAATCGCGACTGGTGCGCGGAGATCAGCCGCGACGTCGATCAGAACACCTCGGCGCTGCACGTGTTCACTGGAACGCCGACCGGCCAGCCGCCCGCCGCGACCCTGGACCTGGGCAGTGACGATAACGACGACTTGGCGCTGTGGCCTTCCATCGTCCGCATCGCCGGACCCGAGTCGGCAGTCATCATCGGCGTCCAACGCCATGCCAGCACCAGCTATTCGGGCGGCGGCGGCGGGGCGACGCAGCTCCAGTTGATCCGGGTGGTGGGCGACGAGGCCAAGCCGATGCTCACCGCCCCGATCTCGGGCTCGCTGATGATCCGCGCCTGCTTCGACGAGCGGGACATGAAGGCCCGGCGCGGGGCGTGTCATGACGAATACAGCTTCGGCGGCGACCTGACCCTGGACCCGGCCACCGTCTCGGGCCCGCCGCGGTTCGTGTTCGAGACCCAGGCGACCGCCTTTCCGGCCGGCGCCTCCCGCTACGGCGATTCGCGGGCGCGTAGCCGTCTGCGCAAGAGCGACCTGACGCCGACCCGTGATCCCGTCTGCAGCTATCGGCGCGTCTTCGCCCTCGACGAGGCTTCGGACGCCTACGCGCCCGACGCCCCCCTGCCCGACTGCAGCGACTACACCGTGCCCTGAACGGACGATCGTTTCGAGAAATCGCAGTGGTCTGCTTGCGCGATACCCGCCGCCGCGCATAACTCCGCCGCAACAAGGCCAAGGGAGTAGACGGCGTGAGCGACGGACAGGTTTTTCCGGTTCCCGACGACTGGGCGGGCAAGGCCCATATCGACGCGGCCGGCTATGAGGCGGCGCTGGCGCGGGTGGAGGCCGATCCGGAGGGCTATTGGCGCGACGTGGCCGGCCGGCTGGACT